>JAEZDX010000532.1 GCA_023417975.1 Bacillota bacterium | reverse complement strand
TGAGATTCCTTCGGTCATACAATAGGCGCCGGTATTTTCAAAGCATAATACATCACCAATTTCCATATCCGGCAAAGCTACCTGCTTTGCAATAATATCGTTCATAGAGCATAGCGAACCGCATATGTTCCATGTTTCCGTGCATAGGGGTGTTTCCTTTCCATACACAGATAAAATGGGCTGCTTCATTCCCATATACTGTCCAAAGTAAACAATATGATGCATTCCGCCATCAACTAATACATAATTTTGTCCTTTGTTTCGCTTAATATCAACAACATGAGTTAAATACCGTCCACAGCTTGCCGCAATACTTCTTCCAAGCTCCAAAGTAACTTTTGCTTTATATGACATAGACTCCACTAATTCTAAAAAACCATCAAATAGTTCTTCCTCATTTATTGTGTCCGATATAAAATAGGAAAGTGGAAAGCCTGGACCGTATTCCAGTTCATCTGCTTTATATCCATAATCATCTCTTAATTTACAAAGGAACTTATCCAAGTGTTCAATTTCCCTTTTATACTTTTTGAGAGAGGTTTTCTGTGTGCCGGAAAAATATTGCAAACCTAATATCTTTAAGTTTTTATACTCGGCACGATGAATAATGATGTTTTCTATATCCACCTCATTAATACCGAACTGGCTATCGTTGGTAAGTCTCAATAATATAGGCAAAGTGCATTGGTTCTTGTCTGATAACTCACGAAACAATTGAAACTGTGTCAATGACTCTACGGTATATATTCTTTCACAAGTGGAGGATGCAACCATACACTCCATAACCTCCGGTGTTTTATACACGCCGGAAACTACTGTCTTATATTCAGGTATTCCAAGCTGCGAACAAATTTCAGCCTCACCCGGAGAGCAGATTTCAAAACGCTCCACGTCTTCTATTATTTCCTTAACAATAAAAGTATTTGCCTTCACGGCATAGCACTGAGATATTTTTTCTGGAAGTCTACTTCGTATGTAATCAATTCGCTTTTTAAGCTTCCCAATATCAAAAACATAAAATGCTGATTTATTTTCTTTTAGCAGTTTATCTAAATACTCGTCCACGCTTAATTTCCTCCTGACATTTCATATAACCTTTTTCGGTCAATTTTGCCGTTTTTTGTTAGTGGCATTTCTTCAACCCTTCGCAGTATTCCTGGAATCATAAAAAGAGGCAAAGTTTCTTCCATAATAGCGTGTAGTTCGTTCTTTTCTATGGTGCCGCTATAAAAGCCTTTTAGCCTTGATTTCTTTTCATCAAAAATACAGCAACAACGTTCTATACCGTCAATGGCTTCCATTTCTCGCTCAATCTCCTCCAGTTCAATACGATGTCCCATATATTTAATTTGAAAGTCCTTACGTCCACTAAAAATCAAGTCTCCGTTTTTATCATATTGGCCCAGATCTCCCGTGCGATATATGGTTTCAGGGTAAGACGAATTTAACGGATTTTGTACGAAATGAGCGCTATTTTGCTCAGGAGAAAAATAGTAACCTAGAGCAAGAGCCGTTCCACGAACGCAGATTTCTCCTATTATATTTTCTTTGAAAATAATTTCATCACCATCATCCAAAAGAAAAACGTCTTCATTTGGGAAAGACTTTCCAATAGGAATACCTCCGGTGTAATCTCTGTTTTCATCTAAAATATGATAAGTACAGTTACATGTAATCTCAGTAGGACCATATAAGTTTACAAACATTACATTTGGCAAATGTTGTTTCCAACAGCGAAGATGTTTATATGGCATTATTTCACCACTGAAAAGCACCTTGTTTATTGTATCCGGTGTCTTATAGTCCAACCCGTGAAATATACTAATCAGACACAGTGCCGACACCGCCCAAATCAATGTTGTTACCTTATGATCACATAAAAAATCAATCAGCTCCATAGGTGAGGAAAACATACGACGTGGAACAATTACCAATGTTGCGCCAACTTTCACGGCAGAATAAATGTCTTTCACCGAAACATCATAGTCAAAAGGCGCCTGATTCGCAATAATATCTTCGCTGTTTATACCGAATATATCTGTAAAACAGTCGATAAAGTCAATAACGCTCCTGTGCCCCACAACAATACCCTTAGGTGTTCCGGTTGAGCCGGAAGTAAAATTAATGTACAGCGGATCGGTATCAATTGTTTTCCTATGAATATCTTGCAACACAAAACCATCTATCTTTTTCGCCATTATATCTTTAATAGACATAATTTCTGTGTTTGCAAAAATACTTATTGCTTTTTCTTTTAATTCGCCAGTAGTAATAATCAGTTTCGGTTGCAAAACACTTTCTATTTGTGTAAGTCTTGTACTCGGCAATTCTGTGTTCAGCATAGAATAAAACCCGCCAGCATATACTATACCAAAGAAAGCGCAGATGGCGTCAGCTCCCTTTTCCAT
The DNA here is from genome assembly GCA_023417975.1 of Bacillota bacterium. Classification (GTDB taxonomy): domain Bacteria; phylum Bacillota; class Clostridia; order Clostridiales; family Clostridiaceae; genus JAEZDX01. The sequence goes on along the minus strand of JAEZDX010000532.1, from coordinate 14,760 downwards.
ATAAACACCTACCGGTTCATTTGGTTTTATTTTCCCAATAAGAGCTTTTCCAATTTGTGAGCTGCATGTAAAAAGCTCTGAATAACTCATACTTTTAAATTCATCAATCACAGCACATTTATCTGGAAAACGCATATAGCTTTCTTCTAAGTATTTAAGCACATTGCAGATCATCCTATATCTCCTCATAAATTAACTTATAGTACAGTGTATATTATAACAAACCACATACTATCATTCACCACAAAACTGTATCAAATGTGTCACAAATGTGTCACAAATATGTCACAAATGTGTCACAAAAAACCTTCCGAATTTCCGGAAGGTTTTCCTATAGAGTATTATGTTATAATGGCAGTCTAATTTCAAAAACTGCTCCAATTTCGTTATTATAAGCTGTTATCGTACCTTTATGAAGGTTCACGATTTCACGAGTTAAAGCAAGTCCAATACCTGTATTTCCAGTTTTACCGGTATAAAATCTGTCGAAAACGTGTGGAATATCCGCATCTGAAATACCACTGCCGTCATCTTTTATTTTTATAACAGCAGTTCCTTTTTCTGTTTTACCATATATTAACACTGCATTTTTGCAATGCCTCATTGCATTTGAAAGAATATTTAAAAAAGCTCGCTTTAGCTGCTCTTCGTCGCAGTTTACAAGTATGGGTTGATCAGTAAAATACGGAACAACTTGAATATTGCCCTGCAACTTCATCGGTTCGATAGAGCGTAGACAGTCATAGAGTATTTCTCGAATATCCGTTAAAACAAGATTGAGCTTTAATTGATGAGCATCAATTTTAGAAATAGAAAGCAGTTCTTCCACCAGTTTTGTCATTCGCTCGCTCTCTTGCATTATTATCTCTGCTGAAGGTCCCGGAGTCAATATTCCGGTTTGTATACCCTCTGCATATCCTTGAATAGCCATTAATGGTGTTTTTAGTTCATGAGAGGAATTTTGAAAAAACTGACGCTCCGATTTCTGTGAATCTTCGATTTGTTTACCAAGCCGTAATCCGATAATACTCATCACCAACGCTATACAGCAAAACACTCCCAAAAGTAACCAATTAAGTGACCTTGCATATTGGATGATTGGTTCAATATCTATATACATGATAGAGTCTGTAGTAGTATATTCCGATATACCCTCATCCCAATATTTATCTTTAAATTTCGAAAAAATATAATATCCTTTATCAGTTTCGTGTATATAACACTGTTTGTCCTGAATTTTATGTGTGGCACAATAATCTAGTATTTCATTTTCAGCATTTCGAAGTCTTGCTTTGTAAGAATTTGTTGTATTTTCAGATACACCGGTAAGTGTTTCGTCAGGCTCAATTTCAATATAATTTATATTCCCTGTGAAATATGTTCCTACATAATCATCTACATCTGAGTAATCATCTGTTTTAGATTTTAATAATTGTTCGGCATAATCTATTTGATATTGTAAGGCGTTCTTTGCCTCCTTTTCGAAATGCTGCGGAATGGAAATGCTCATTATCACATTTAACGCAGCGAAAAGCAACACGATTGAACTCAAAATAATAAACAGTATTTTTATTTTAACACGTTTCATTCTATGACCCCATCACTTTTAATTTATATCCATACCCCCAAACAGTTTCAATACTAACATTGCTTCCTGCCAAAGACAGTTTCCTACGAATACGGCGAAGTGTTTCGTCGGTCACTCTCGTCTCTACATCCATCTCAAAGCCCCAAATAAATTCTAATAGTTCATCACGTGAGTATGCTTTATCAGGCTTCTGCATCATAAAGGACAGCATTTTCAATTCGGTTTGTGAAAATGCAATCTGCTCTTCATTACAAAAAACTGCATTTTCATAGGATGAGAACTTTAGATTACCTATTGAAACATTACCTGAAACCTGTTCTTGGGAAGCCTTCTTGTTACTCATTTCAATTCGCCGAAGCAGAGAACGAACACGCATCAGAAGTACAGTAGGGCGAAAAGGCTTTGTAAGATAATCATCGCTCCCCAATGTGATTCCCTGCACATAATCATACTCAGAATCTCTTGCTGTCAGCATGATAATGGGGACATCGGTTTGCTGACGCAGCTTTTGGCAAATGGTGAAGCCATCCGTTCCGGGCATCATAATATCTAGAATGACAAGATCAACGGGTTTCTTTTGAAATGCCTCCATCAAATCGTCTCCGGTTTCAAAGGAAGTAACATTATAACCATCACTTTCAAGAAAATTAGTTATTAAATCACGAATATTTTTTTCATCATCAGCTATATAAATGGAATAGCTCATATTCTCCCTCCATTGGGTATAATGGTTCATTATATTGCATTCATTATATCAAGCAGATTACGATATTTCACGGCAAAAGTGTATTAAAAGTGTCACAAATCTGTCACAATTATTTTAATATATGAAGCTATAACTATAAAGTGTTTTTATAAAAACAGTCTTACATCCTTCCATCGGAAGTGTAAGCACATATAAAAAATCTTTATTATCCCAATCGGAACTCTGTGTATTATAGTCCCAATTGCAACAGCTGTCAATAAAAGAAAACGGTGCAACCATTTGAGGTTACACCGTTTTCTGTATAAGCTACTTACGTTAAGAATATTTTATTAACACTAAGCTTTCTTAATTAATTACTAAACGCTGAACAACAAATCTCCATAAGTTGGGAATGGCCATAATTCCTTGTCAACGATAGTCTCAAGTTTGTCTGCATCAGCTCTTAATGTACCCATCTTTTCGAACACATCATATCTATAAGCATATGCTTGTTCATAAGTGTCTCCATGTGAGTTTGCTGCTTTTTCCGCTGATTCTTCAAGAACAGCTATATTCTTCTTTAATGAAGCTGTTAAGGAAGAAACTTCTGTCAACAACTCTGATTGCGCAGATACATCAGCAGCTACGCCAGTAGCCTTAATAGTATTTATTGAACTAGCCAAGCCAGTAGCAAACTTGATTACTGCAGGCAGAATCTGCTTCTTAGCTATATCCAACATTGTCAACGCTTCTATATTAATTGTCTTTATATAATGTTCAAGTGAAATTTCGTAACGTGATTCCATTTCCACTCTACTTAATACGCTGTGCTTCTCCATAACTTCCAAGTTCTTTTCTGCTATCAATGCCTTTATAGATTCCACAGTTGTTTTTATATTTGGAAGACCTCTTTTTTCAGCTTCAACTATCCATTCTTCAGAATAGCCGTTTCCGTTGAAAATTACCCTCTTATGTTCCTTAACTATTTCAAAAAGAATCTTCTGAGCTTCTTCATGAACATCGTCAGCCTTTTCCAATCTATCAGCAACTATGCTTAAAACTTCAGCAACTATTGTATTTAAAGTAAAGTTAGGCGCAGCAATTGATCCGGATGAAGGAACCATTCTGAACTCAAACTTATTTCCTGTGAAAGCAAATGGTGAAGTTCTGTTTCTGTCTGTAGCATCTTTCGGAAGAGCTGGCAAAGTAGTAACTCCTATTTTCATTAGGGATTCACTCTTTGAACTTGTCGCTCCACCATTTTCTATCTGTTCCAATATATCCTGAAGCTGTTCTCCAAGGAAAATAGATATAATTGCCGGTGGTGCTTCGTTAGCTCCTAATCTATGATCATTTCCTGGATTTGCAGCTGATACTCTCAATAAATCTGCGTATTCATCTACAGCCTTTATAACTGAACAAAGGAATATTAAGAACTGCTCATTTTCATGTGGAGTATGTCCTGGATCTAAAAGATTTACTCCATCATCTGTTCCCATTGACCAGTTGTTGTGCTTACCTGATCCATTAATACCTGCAAATGGCTTTTCATGAAGCAAGCAAACTAACCCATGTCTTAATGCAACTTTCTTCATAATTTCCATTGTTAGCTGGTTATGATCTGTTGCTATATTTGTTGTAGTGAATATTGGTGCTAATTCGTGCTGTGCAGGAGCAACTTCATTGTGCTTAGTCTTAGCAGATATGCCTAGCTTCCATAGCTCCTCATCAACTTCTTTCATAAAGGCAGATATTCTTTCCTTTATAGTTCCGAAATAATGATCTTCCAATTCCTGTCCCTTTGGAGGTTTAGCTCCAAATAGCGTTCTTCCTGTGAATATTAAATCTTTACGTTCGTCATAAAGTTTTTTATCAATTATAAAATACTCCTGTTCAGGTCCAACTGTTGTTATTACTCTGTTTGCAGTAGTATTTCCCAATACTCTTAAAACACGAATTGCTTGCTTTGAAAGAGCTTCCATTGATCTTAACAATGGTGTCTTCTTATCCAGCGCTTCACCAGTATACGAACAGAATGCTGTTGGTATGCAAAGTGATCCATCCTTTAAAAATGCAGGTGAAGTACAATCCCAAGCAGTATATCCTCTTGCTTCAAAAGTTGCTCTTAGTCCACCTGATGGGAATGATGAAGCATCCGGTTCTCCTTTTATAAGTTCCTTCCCGGAGAATTCCATAATTACTTTTCCGTCTGCTGTTGGGGATATAAAAGAATCATGCTTTTCAGCAGTTATGCTTGTCATTGGCTGAAACCAATGTGTAAAATGAGTTGCCCCCTTTTCAATAGCCCAATCCTTCATAGCTCCTGCTACTACTTCAGCAACTGCAGGATCTAAAGGAGTACCTTCATCTATAGTCTTTTTCAAAGCTTTGTATGTGGCCTTCGGAAGCCTTTCTCTCATCAAAGCATCATTAAATACATTTGACCCAAATATTTCTCCTAACTTACTCATTAAGAACCCCCCTGTTTATTTATTTTCATTATTACGTACTAATTCATATATAGAATAATTAATTATATAAAGATTATAGAATAAAGCTCTCATAATATATGAAAACAAAATACTTTTTTCACAATTTGATAAATGACCAATAGTAAACGTTGCATATTGATAGTATAGTATTTTTTTATACGTATTATCCTTCTATATTATCAATTTCAAAGTATGGTTCATAAATAAAATTTCCATTTATCTTTTTAGTTCTACAAAATCCATCTTTCATTCCAAAAGATAGCTCCACTTTATAATTTTTATTTTCATTATGTTTGTGCTAAAATGAACTTATTCTTAATAATACATAATTCTTGGAGTGATAGTATGAACATAATAAATAGAAATAAAGATGCTGCCATTGGTTTTTTTGATTCCGGAGTAGGCGGCTTAAGTGTTTTACGGGAAGCAATAAAGCTTCTTCCAAAAGAGAATTTTATTTACTTCGGAGATTCTAAAAATGCGCCCTATGGTACAAAATCCGTGGAGGATGTACAAAAGCTGACTTTTGCCGCAGTGGATCTTTTGCTTTCCAAGGGAGTTAAAACTATTGTTATTGCATGTAATACTGCAACTAGTGCTTCAATAGATGATTTGAGGACATTTTATCCGCATATACCTATAATCGGCATTGAGCCAGCTTTGAAACCTGCTGTAGAGCTTAAGCGGCCAGGGAAAATACTTATAATGGCCACACCGGTAACTTTAACAGAAAAGAAATTTCATAATTTGATGATGTATTTCAACAAAGATTCAGATATTATACCTTTGCCATGTCCCGGACTTGCCGAACTTGTGGAAAGCGGAAAAATTAAGGGCTATGAAATTAAGCATTTCTTAGAGGAAAAGCTTGAGCCATTCAAAAATGATTCAATTGCATCCATAGTTTTGGGTTGTACTCATTATCCTTTTATTAAAGTAGAGCTTTCTTCAATTGTAGGTTGCGATATCCCCATCATTGATGGAAGCAGCGGCACCTCCAGACAATTGAGGCGTCAGCTTTTAACTAGCGAACTTATTAGTGATAGGTCTGTTAACGGAACTGTTGAGATACTGAACTCTTTAAATAGTTCAGACATAATAGATCTTAGTTATAGATTGTTAAATGAATAACAATATTTACGTCAAATATTTTACTACAGATAATAATATGATAAGCTTTACATGCATAGTTTCATAAAATTCTATATACTGTTTCAATATTACCATCAGAAAACGCAAGCTTTTACCAACATTTCTAACGCTGGTTTTCATCTGTTTTAGTCAGTTTTTACACTCTGTACTAAAACAGATTTTGCTTGTTATATTTTTTTTGAAAAACATTGTTAAATAGTTGACAATGTCCCATGAAACTGTTATAGTATAGTTAGAAAATAAATTGTAAGAAAATTAAATCTTATTGAAGGGGTGTAATCATATGGAAGCAATTAGAGTTACTGATATAATTGGAACAAACTTTGATTTGGAGGACGCTATACTGCTTAGAGGGTATGTGGAAAAAGATTTGGATGAAGAACTTATACTTGACTTTGCGGGAATTTACCGAGTGCCTACCACTTTCTTGTGTTGTTTACTAACTGATTTAATAAATAAGAACGGTAGAGATTATGTTGCTTCTCATATTCATATAAAGAATCTTAAAAATATTTCCGATTACAGCAGAGTTCTTCTTGGGACTGCATTCATAGAAGATTCCGTTTTGAATTCAATTATTAATTAATCAATATTTACTTTATGTACATTATAAAGCATACTTCATTATTATATTTTAACAGGCAAAAACCCTTAAGGCTTCTTAAGGGTTTTTGTTTGCATCTTCATATTTGAATACAGGAACTGTACTATTTATATCACCTGAAGCTGCTATAATCGAGTCAGTATGCTTAAGTGAATTTTCCGCTCTCCATATGCTGTCACCTTCACCAAGCCCATACTTTTGTTTGTTCTCCATCGCGTCAGCTACAGGAACTATATCATAGGTAAAAAGATTCCCCGTTGGAATCCTATGAACCCATGTAGGTATATAAGTTACTTCGCTAATGCTTACCTTTCCCGAAAGCTTGTCCTTTTTAAAGCTAAGATTTAGTATCATTCCATCTTCAGGCTCTCTTTTTTGAAGCTTTTCATAGCATTGATTGGAAAGAAAATTTCCTGTAGAATACGCTACTAACGTCTTATTTCCTTCCGTACCTTTCAATACATCCAGCGGTTGAAGCACATGAGGATGCCCACCGATTATTACATCAACACCAATATCAGCAAGCTTTTGAGCTATTTTTTTCTGATTGGCATTTTGTGTAGTTTGATATTCCTCTCCCCAGTGCATATAAAAGATAATCATATCTGCTCCTTGTTCCCTAAGCTCCTTTACTCTGGTTTTCATCCCCTCGATATCCTTATCTATCGCTCCGTAATAAAAAGTATCCAGAAGTTTTTCAGCTCCGCTGGGCATAGGAACAGAATTTATGCTTTTTTTGTTACCCGCTCTTGAACTTTCAAAAACATAGTTAACCATACCCAATTTTATATTATTAACATTCATTATAAAATAGCTCTTATCGTTAGTATTCTCTCTTGTACCAAGAACTTTAAAGCCTTTCTCCTTCAATACATTATTGGTCCTAAGCATCCCTTGCAGCCCACAATCCAATATATGATTATTAGCTGTTGTCAATACGTCAAAGCCTACATATTTTAATGCATCGGCTATGGCGTCAGGACTATTAAAGGTTGGATAGCCTGTATACTTTTTAGTCATACCAGCTAGCACGGTTTCAAAATTTGCTACAGCGATATCTGCTTTTTCAATATAGTCTTTTACATATTTAAAATTATTCTTGAAATCATACTGCCCGGTAGAAGGATCTATTTGAGATTGAAGCTGATCGTCATGCACGAGAATATCTCCGACAACAGACATTTTTACTTCATCATAATCCTTTTTTACTTCCTGCTTTTCCGGCTCAGCTTTGTCATCATCCTTTACTGTGGACGGAGTCTCTTCCTTAACAGACGGTACCGGAACTTGAGCTTCTGACTTATCTTTACTTTTGCCGTCACTATATATTCTATAGGTAAATACAGCCATAACACATATTATTATGACAGCAACAATTATTAGCGTCTTCTTCATTTCATTTTCCCTTCCAACTATATTTCATCGATATTTCTTTATTATATCAGACATAAACAGATTAATGTAAAGAATAATTTGATTTTTTTATTGATTTTAAGGATAATATAGGTATAACATTTTCAATGAATTTATACTTAAGTTATAAATTTCCGATGGAGGCACCGAAAATTATGGAATATTCTTTTGAAACCATTGAAGAACTGCTGGCTTCAATGAGAGCAGCCGAAGAGATAAAAATAACAGATATACCTTGTGTGGATTTATATATGGATCAGGTAACCACTCTATTTGACGATAGACTAGCCAGGCAAAAAAGAGATGATAGTGATGTAGTACTTACAAAAACAATGATAAATAATTATGCCAAGGCAAAAATACTACCTCCTATAAAAAATAAAAAGTATAATAAGCAGCAAATTATTTTGCTTATCTTAATATATAATTTGAAACAAACACTTTCATTAGAGGATATAAAGGCTCTTCTTGATCCCATATTGAACAATCTGGCTTCAGATGAAAAAAATCCTGAATTTTTGGATCTTATTTACGACAAGTTTTTGGAAGTTAAAGAACAGCAGAGTGACTTCCTTATTAATAACTTTATAGATAAGATGCGAACTTTGGAGAAGGATGCTGCAGGAAGTGATAATGAACAGCTTCTCAAATTATTAATGAGTGTATTGACATTAATCAGCAGTGCCAATATACAAAAAAGAATGGCAGAAAAGATTATAGATACATATTTTAAGTCCAAATAGCATTTATGTGTTCTATAAAAACAATTCAATTATAAAAAGGAATCCGTCTATAAGTCTGAATTCCTTTTTATATCTATACCTTACTATTAACATACTATAGCATTCCTTCAGAAAGCTGAGCCAATACACTGATATAATTTAAATCATCAATGCGAAACTCCTTCTTTTTAGCGGATATATTAAGAGCAACTACGGCTTTAACTTCACCATTCTTTATAACCGGTGCAGCACAGACGGATTTCCAGTCAGGCATTCCCTTCTTCATTCCAAAGTCATCTGATTCGTCCCAGTCTATAAGACACCTGCCCTTTTTTGTTTCAATAACTTCCTTAATTATACTTGCATTGCAGTGAATCTGTACCCAACCATCCTCAAATGCCCTTCTACAATATTTGCTAACTACTTCTCCCCCTTTCACCATGAAAAAGAACCCTTGTTGAGCTTCAGTAATTTCTATAATTCTTCCCAAAAATCCGTATATTTTTTCCTCAACATCATATTCTTCTTTAACAAAATCAATAATTTCAACCATAGCTGATACATTTCTATGATCTTGCACAAGATTTCCAGAAATTATTCCCATAAGTCTATCCGATACGTTAATTTCTCCCTTAAATCTTTCATTCCATATTTGGCAACTGTTTCTTCCAAGCTTTTTTGCTGCATATAACGCTTGATCGGCTTTTTCGATAAGTTCCTTTACAGTATTTCCATGTACAGGATAACTTGCGGCCCCCATACTTATTGTTACATTTGCTCTATTACCAAGAATTCTGGATTTCTCAACCTTTTTTCGAATTTTTTCTCCTACCAACTCTGCTCCACTAATATCTGTATCGGGAAGCAGAATAACGAACTCTTCTCCTCCATATCGTCCGCAGTAATCGACTTTTCGTATATTGCTTAAAATTATATGGCATACTTTAGCCAATACATCATCTCCAGTTTGATGCCCAAATTTATCATTGATTTGCTTAAAATAATCAAGGTCAAACATTATAATTGAGAACACACTGTTATCTTCTCCACATCTATATATTTGTTCTTCCAGAGTGTCTTCCAAAAACTTTCTGGTAAGCGTTTTTGTAAGCTTATCAATAGATGAACTTACCTTCAACTGATGCTTTTCCATTACAAACACTATAAGCGGTACAAGACTTTTGCATATCTCCAATGTATTTTCATTAAAATTATTCAATAGCCTTTCTGACTCCAGATAGACATACCCCATCACTTGAGCTTCGTCAGTACCTTTCTCTCTTCTCTCAATTCTCACATTCTGGGAGCTTGTACTTTTTAATGACTTTAAGGGCAAGCATATTATAACTTTATTATTGCTATTTACTATATCAAATTTATATTTATCATCATCAAGCATTTTGTCTGTAATGATAAACGGACTCTTTGAGTATCTAACCTTATCCAATATATGCTTTTTATCAAATAGAGAAGAATCCTTTTTGTCGCTTGCCATAATTGTAAGAGATTTGTCCATTTCTTCATGAATTATGTAAGCCTCTTTTGCCAGTGTCATTCTTGTAATGTATTTTAGAATCATATCCAAATTGTATAACGGATCTGAGCAAAGATGCTCCATCATTTCTTTAATACTTTTAACTTGATTGCTATGTGCAACATCAAAGATACTTTGAGCTGATTCTATAAACTCCGGGCTGCTTATTAGTCCTTTAAGATCCTCATATTTAAATAATCTCTCAATATCTTGTTCGGAAGAGATTGTAACGCTGCTTTTATCAGCAGCTATTTCCGTACCTTCATATATAAGTTTTACCATAAGCAGCTTTTTAAAGGGTTCATACATGCAGTTAAAGTTAAAGTAATTCAGTCTCTTGCCTTCGGGAATGCTAAATACAAGCGCTCTTACTGCCTCTGTTGCTTCAAAATAATAATTTACTGCTCTGAAAAAACTTCCTTTAAGGAAGTAATTATCGCCTATATAACAGCATATCTTCCAATGCATTTCCTGATCCATGCAATTTTCCGAAGTCTCCAAAGCTTCCAACAAAAGTGATAGGTTATCTTCTCTTTGGAAAAATACAGCCTCAAGAAACAACTTTCTTACCCGCAATCTCGGTTCAGAAGATACTTCAGCAGAATTATACTTATTCAATAGCATTTTCCCTTCTTCCGCATATCCTTTATAATATAACGAAAGACATATGTCATAGACTATATCCATTTTTCTAAAATCTTTATTTATATTGCTTATAACTTGCTCAATATCAAAAATCAAAGTCTCTATTTCTAATTGATTTTGTGACAGGTATATTGAAATCAAATCTTTTATATATTGAGAATGCCATCTGCTTATGGAATTTTCCCCCTTATATTTTTTCATGCAGGCGATTATCAGCAACTGAGCCCTCTCAATATCTCCAAATCTCAAGGAAAACAATGCTAATATCTTGTAATAATAACGCATATAAAACCCTTGATCCGGATGATTTACGAGTTCATTATTCAATATAAGGTAATATTTTTGCACATTACTATAATCTTGAAGCATTAAGTATGTGTAAATAATATGTATATAGTTATAAAATGCGGAGGCTTCCATACAAAACCTTTTTGACTTATCTAAAGCCTGTAAAAAGTATTTGAGTGCTTCTTCGTACTTAAATTTATAGAAATAATATTCACCTATATTAGTAAGTGCTACAATGTCCGACTCATAAAAGCCGCTCTTTTCGCTAGTTTCCTTTAACTTCAAAAAATACTTAAGAGACTTTTCATCATCTTGATAATAATCTCCCAATATTGAACCGATATTATTTAATGGAGTAAGCGTTCCTTTTATATATCCTGATTTTTCAAAGCTTTCTATGCTTGCCTCATAGTTCTCCAAGGCCTTTTCAATGTTACCGGTATAAAAATAAAGATTGCCCAAAGCTTTTAGTAAATTACCTTTATATCTTAAATGCCTTTCATCACACAACTCGAGACTTTGCTCACATATGAAAAATGCTATATCATATTCTTGTCTTCTCTCGTACATCTTAACTTTCAAAAGATTTACTTCCAGCCTGCCTTCCACATACTCCTCACAATCCGTCAATCCTTTTTCTGCCAAAGTAATATATCTCAAACATTCGTCAATATCATTCTTATTAAAGTAAATGGACGCCATCTTTATTAGTGCCTCCACTCTTATGTGTATGAGCTTAGCCATATTAGCCCCTTTAATGCACTTCTTATAATAATTTATAGACTTTTCCATATTTCCGTTTCTTCTATAAAGGCTTGCCAATCTCAATAAAAGCGGTACAACTTTTTCATTTCTTAAATCCGTTGAAAATATAGCTAAAGCTTTCTCAATGTATTCTATTGCTCCCTCCTTAAGATTTCGTTTTTCAAGCTTGTCTGCATTCCACAGGCAATATTTATAAAGTCTTTCCTTGTCATCTGCTGCTTGCAGATGATAAATTATATCATCTCTATACTCTCCATTTGATTCATCAATATATTTCTCAATTATATCAGCCGCTTTTTTATGAGCTTTCTTACGTTCCTGGAGCTGAAGTTTATCATAAATCATTTTCTTTAATATTCTGTTTGAATAGTCATATAACACCCTACTATCTACTAGCTTTTCTATGACTATTCCCTTACTTATTAAATCAACAAGCACTTTATTTGTTATATCCATTTCCAATTCACATAAATCACTTAATATATTAATACTGATTTCTTCATTAAATATAGCCATATTTATCAATACATTTTTAATATTCTCATCTATCCCTCTTATCTGACTAAGCATTGCATGCTCCAGATCTACAGGAATAGGTATCTCCTTTGAATTTTCATAATTTATAGCCCAACTTCCATTATCTTTATCAATGTAAATATCCCCCTTGAGAAACAAGTCTTTAATAACTTCCTCTATAAAACGGGGATTTCCATATGTAAATGAGTATATGGTATTTCCTATTCCTTCCATATCGTCTTTGCTGCTTAATATATTTCTAATCATATCCGCAGTCTCTTCCTTAGTTAAAGGCTTAAGTCTTATATTGTAAAAATACTTTTTAGACTTTACCTTTGCATAGAACTCCTTAAATCTTCTTGCCGCACCATGAGAATTCACACTATAACTAAATATAAGCATAATGTTAGAATAGTCTTCCTCAAAAATATACTCTATCAAATCAATGTACGCTTCATCACAGTAATCCAAGCCATCAATAATAATAAGCATAGGTCTTGAATTTGATAATTCGTTCAAAAGAGCGGTTATTCTGTTTATCAATTTATACTTCTGAGTTCTTTCAATAGGAATATTTTCCTTAACTATTATATTGTCATTAAACATGTCAGGTATTATATCTGAAAATTCTTTTTCATATTTGTCGGCAATACTCTGTTCGACAAGTTCCAACATCTGCTTCATAATCTTCAAAATACTATAGCTTGTGTCAGGAACACTACTTACCGAGTATTCCAATACTCTTACACCTTTCATCTTAAAATAATAAGCTATCTCATTTAAGAGTCTTGTCTTCCCAATCCCTACTTCTCCATGAACAGCTGTTAAACATCCGTCAAGTTCTCCCTTTTCAAGCAGCTTGAAATTTCTTTCCAAGCTATCTTTAATATTTACTCTGCCAACCATTTTCCCTGTAAAGTTTAGTCTATTCAAATCTTCTATGAAAAACTTTTCGTATTGCTTCTCAAAGATAACATTTATATATTCTATTATATTGGAAACATTGCAAATGCTGCCTGTTTGAGAGTTGTCCAACATAGAAGCAATCATAACAGATGATGACATTTCATTATCGTTTCCACCGCTGCCAAAAAGCTTAAAAGCCAAAAACTGAAGAGGATACACCAGTTGTTTACAGTCTGTGTTGCTTTCTTCTTTCACGAAAAATTGTTCAAGTTCAATTTTTTGCTCACTTATTTTATTTATCATCATGGATACAAGATCCTTCAATTTTATAACATAGCCCTGCTCGTGTTTACTAACGTAAATGTCTTCCAATACAATAGAATTATACTTTATTCCTTTCATATAAAGAGTATTTATTATACAGCAAACTTTTCCGTAGGCATCCAACCTTGCATCAAAATTCATATGTTTTATAAATTCCATATAATCTATAGAGTTATCTTCATATTCGGTAGAAAAATAATATATTTTATCATCTGTCAAATGGTTATCTATATTGGTAATCATTCCATATTCAAAGAGCTTTATTACGTTTGAACAATTTAAACTTTTTAACCATATAAATTGATTATTCAAGAACATAAAAACTTCTTGAGGCATGGAATTAGCTTTAATTATATTAAAACATAACAAATCAGGCTTCCTTAACATATCGGAAACCAAATATGTACTCATATAATAATTATCTGACAATAATTTCAAAACTCTATATCTATTATTAATTATCTCCATATTGCCCCACTTCCCAAATATAACATAGAATTATATCAATTATACCATATATTAGCATTTTTTACATACATAAGGTGCTTCCTGTTCATATATTTTATAAAATTTAATTTATTTGCTTAAGTATATGTAATAATTTTAAACTTTTTTATGTAGATGAAAAAAAATTATAGTAGTATAATAAATTATTATATAAACTAGAGGTGCATAAACATGAGATTAGTACCTATTGAAAGTGTCAAAGAAGGAAGTTTTCTTGCAAAATCTATCTTTGATGATAACGGCAGAATTCTTCTGCGCGAGGGCGTTAAATTATCAGATATGATTATTTCCAGAGTTAGGAGTTTAAAAATATATTCAATTTATGTTATTGATGAATATAGTGACAAAGAAATAGAGGATGTTATTAAACCTGAGCTACGGCAGAAAGCAATTAAGCAGGTAAAGGATACATTTTTAGGAATAGGTAAGTTAGGTGGTTCCACTAACTTTATTAAGCCCCAGTCAAATATTTCTGTAAGAGAGAAAGCCGCTCTCTTTGATAACGTACGAGCATTAGCGGACAATCTTATCGAAGAGCTCTTATCGAGAAAGAATGTGTTAGTTAATCTTGTAGATATAAAAAGTATGGACAATTACACATATCAGCATTGTGTTAATG
>JAEZDX010000421.1 GCA_023417975.1 Bacillota bacterium | reverse complement strand
CAATAAAGACTATTATATATACATAAGTATGGTTTTTCTCATAATTCTTTTCATCGCTTTTTCCCGTAACTTTTACATTATCTGAAGCTTTAACAATTTGTTCCGCTTCTCCGGTAGTTTGCTTACTGCCATTTCCGTTACTGCCTGCAGCCTGTCTAGTAATCTGCTTTCCTCCGACAGCACCTGTACCGCCACCTACACCATCTGCTGCCGGTACAGGTGTGGAGTTTCCTGTGCTGCTTCCGGTATTACCAGTGCTTTCTGTGCTTCCGGTGTCTCCCGGCGTATCCTGCCCCGTCCCAGTATCTGCCGGCACCTTGCCATATGGCGTATATTTATACTCAAGTTCCTTTGTTATTGAACTGTCGCACAATTGGAGATTAAGATTGTATAATTCACTTACATCTTTGGTTAACGGCTTACTGTTTATATAAAAGTCAGCTTTTTTCAGCACTTTTGCTTTAAAGACTACAATGGGTCCGTCTCCTGTATAGCCGTCCGTTTGACCGGTGCATGTAAACAAGTATCTTACTACATCCTTAGGTGTACTTCCATCCCCGGGCATATACTTCTGCTCAAAGTTTCCTACGCCTTTTTGAGAAATAAGGCTTCCCCTTTCAATATCCATTATCTGCAAAACATCAGGATTAAACTTATATTTTATATCACCGGCATAAAGCTTTTTTGCATTATCGGCATAAACGGAAATACTGATATTTTCACCTACTGCTATAGTTCCATCAACGTTTGCTTTTATACTTAGATTCTCTTCAGCAGCTGCAGAAACGCTGAATATAAGAAGAAAGAAAAGCAGCAAAGCCATAAATCTTTTTTTCATATTGTCCTCCATGTGCAATTTATTAGTTTATGGAATCCGTAAACATTTTAAAATTATAGTTTCTAGCGAGAAGAGCTAAATCTTGTAAATCTACAACTGAATCAAGATTTAAATCCATACCCGCAAGGTCCGCCACATTATCCAAATTAATAGTAGTACCGGTTTGTCCCAGTTTGGCAGAAAGCTTAGTTAAATCGTATATGTCTACAATATCATCATTGTTTACATCTCCTATGGACTTAATATAGTTACCTGCTACCCAGCCTGATTTTCCGTTAGCTTCTACAGGATACCTTATATAGGTATTGTATATCCTTGGCTGGCCTTTTACCTCAAATACATCACCGGTATTAAGGGAGCCTATTGAACTCATATTGTCATCTCTCAAAGTAACATTTGTCAATGCTATATATTTTCCTCCCGGAGCCTTTGCCTTTACATCACCTTTGTGTATTCCCGAAATTTCACCAATGTCGTCTCTCGGTACTCCTTGACTTGGAAATAAATCCTTGTTAGATACATATAAATCCAGCATTGTCGTTGAATATCTTGTGTTTATATGATTAATAACCAATGTCTGGTAAGCCTTACTGTAATTTATTGCAGGATTGTTTCTATCACTGTAGCTGTTATATGCCCACAATGCATAATACCAATGTTCCAGGAAAAGTGGCGAACCGTCCCCGATTTTTGGTATTTTCCACTGTGCCCCGGCAGTCTGCAGTGCCCATTTATCCATAAGTATCTTACAGCCTTCGCTAATGTTAAATTCTATGTCATATTTAAGTCTCTTTATATACATTTGATTAGCCGCACTAGTATCTTTAGAATCATAATCGGATACCTGCATAAGTCCTATACCAATACCATCGTAACCAATTAACGGTCCACCGGTCTTATTGTCAAACTGTCTCCAGCTGCTTTCCTGCCAAGCTATTCCCTTTAATATGGCACTTGGTATGCCGAATTCCTTTCCAGCCTTCTCTAGCAGCGTATTGATGTAATCTGCAGAAGGATTGGTATAAGTCTGTCCATCTGTTCCATAGCTGGAGTATGTATACGGAACTGTCTCCGTACTATAGCTTAATAGCTTGTCCGCTTCAATCTTATAATAAGTTTTTTCTACCTTTGACGGTATTGCATTACAATCATTTTCAGCATATACAGGCTTCTCTTCAACTATGCTTCCATCCTCACGTGCTTCCAACTTTCCCTTATAAATATCTTGTTTCGAAGCTATTTCCTTCATGGTATTGCCGTCATATTTTAAAATGCTGTAGCTAAGTTCTCCGGCAGTATTCCTTGTCCTTTTTTCTATTATGACCTTCGTATCACCAAGCTTAGTATCCTTTGCATAGGTTACACTTGTATTGGTGCCATCAGTGCTTACTTCCAAAAGCTTCTTGGAATCCGAGGTATTGATACTGACTTTATTGCCATCTATCTTAATCTTTTCATCCTTACCATCATTATTTAGATCTATAGCCTGTTCTTTTGTAACAGGTGCTACGACCTTAATCTTTACATTTTGCGAGCCTGCCAAAAAAATTATTTGCGCTGCACACAGTGCAACTATTAATGCCTTTTTCAAAACACTCCCCCCTCATAGAGAAACTTATAACAATATCATTATAAACTAATGATAATAATTTTTCACCCTTTATACGCTATAATATTATTTTTATCACAGCACCATAAAAGTAATACCTGCCGCAGATTGAAGCAGCAGGTATTAATGTCGTGTGCATTTAACATCATTTTATATAGCTTCCCATTATAGCTAAATCATATATATCTATAACTCCATCCTCATTAAGATCCTTAGCAGAATCCCAGTCCGTAGCTTTGTCTACGGTAGTATTGTATTGGGAAGACAATTTTGCCAAATCTAATATATTAACACTATTATCTTTATTAAAGTCACCATAGTAATTGCTGCTTGTGGAAATATCTAAGTATAAGGCACTATTTTTTATACTTTTATTATTTCTATTTAAAACTGCACCTTCATCAATGTTCAAAATAACATAATAATCCTTTGGAATTTCCGAAAGCAGAGTAATTACTAATGTGTTTCCTGCGGTTTTTAAATTGATTTTGTAGTTGTTTTCGTTCCAATAATCACTCAAATAAATTAAGCTGCTTGCATTTGAAGCCAAAGCTATTGGCTCATTGAACTCAAGCACCAGCTTTTCCCCTGCGGGCATATCATTTATGTAATAGAGAGATGTCTTCCCGTTCACAGTAACTAATTGAAGTCCGGATTGCTGGTCATACTGTCCGGAATAGCCTACAGCATTATCTATAAGAACTTGCAAGGTTTTACTTGCAGCAGACCCCGCTGTAAAATCTATATAGTTTCCTTCCATGTAAATATCCAAATAGGAGCCTTTACTGTTAATTGCTATGTTTTCCAATGCACCTATATTCTTAATCAGATTGTAGGATATGTTCATTATTTGCAAATTGGTCAAATTATTTAGGGAACTTATATCCGATATCAGATTTTGTTGAATATGCAAATAGCTTAAATTTGTTAAGTTACGAAGCGGCGACACATCCCTTATATAATTACTATTTATATTAAGTTCTTTTAAATTAATTAATAGACTTAACGGTGATAAATCCTTAATGTTATTGTTTGATATATCCAAATATACAAGATTTATCAAACTCTTCAATGGCAGTAAGCTGACTATATTATTAGCTCCCACATTAAGTTCGTTTAAATTATATGCGTATTCCATTCCTGACAGGCTTACTATTTTATCATCTGTATGTAAATCCCAATAATTTAATATATTAATTTTCTTCATATCCCCTGCGGTTATGTCTCCTGAAGGTTTGCTTATCTTTTGTCTTATGAGTTTTTCCAAAACAGCATCTTTAATTTTCACAACTGTGTTATCAGATGCATGCACGTTAAAGACTCCGTTATATTCAAAATAGTTATATTTTCCGGAAGAATTTTTTACGGCGTCTTTGGGTATATAAAGCTTCAACTGACCATTTAAATGATTTTGTGGAGTTTCCTTTATAATAAGCTTATTCCCACTTATAGTAACAGACTTATTTACTTCCACGTTATTTTCATCTTTTAAACTGATTTTGTTAAAGCCGGTGCCTGAAGAAATATTATCACTGTATGTCAAGCTGATAGGCTTATCATTAGTCAATTCACCGTTTGAAGGATCTTCAGAGACTATTGAAATATATTCATTTTTATCATAGACTTCAGAATAGGCATTTATTAAATATGTACCCTTATATTCATTTGCTGAACCGCCATTTATATTATAGCTCTTACCGTAGGTTGGTGATTCATTATTATAATAAGCATAATAATAATCGCCGGATATTTTTATCCAAACCATAAACTGATCACCTTTATAAAGGTTCAGCTTATTATTAAGCTTTATTGTATGGGAGCCAGCTTGAGAAAAGGTACCCGTAGCTGCCAGATTGTTAGGATTAGGTGTATTACCCCCTACTACCTTTTCCACATATATTTGGTAGCTTACATTTTGTTGAAAGGTATAAAAACCTACAGCAGATATAGCATCGTCACTTATGGCTGTATATTTATTACCGCAATATTGATAATTTGTACTTCCCACATTTGCTGCTTTGTCTGAATAACTATATAAGTTCTTATAATTAGTTGCACTTTCTACTCCGTTAAAAACCGTATTTGAATCGTAGCCTAAATTAGCATCATAATAGGATATGTAATAATATCCATTGTCTCCCCACTCATCACCCCAGCTGTTTCTGCACAAAAAAGCTCCGGGACCCGGTGGCAGTGATGCAAAATTACTTGGAGAAAAGTTGTCATCCCATCCGATTAGAGTTATGGCATGATTTCCTTTATAAGTTGTAGGATAATAATAGGTAGTTTGTCCATTAAAATTATAATAGTTTCCATGACTATAATAGGAAGAGGATACAGCTCCATAGTTCATAATTGCGTTTTTTATTTCAAGGTTATCCAAAGCATCTGTTCTTGAGGGAAGAAATATAATATCCTGCACATGATATTTAGGCGGAATATTGTCTCTTACTTTTATATTTTCAGGAAATGGCGGATTAGGATATGGGTCGTCACTTTCCATTACAGCGCCTTTCCAAGCTACAAGATATGCAGCTGCAATCTGATCGTTACCGCCTGAATCTGCATCAACCATACCGTTATGTGTAGCCATGTTGATTTCCGAAAAATCAAAGGATCGTCCACTTTTTTTCTTCTCTACGGATTCCAAAGAACCATAGGCAGAAAAAGTCCAGCAGCTTCCTATCTCTCCCTGATCTCTAATTGGAGTTACATAGCCGCTGCTTCTAAGGTCATATTGTGCCGGTACATTGCTGCTCTTATAGTAGCTGCCGCTGCTGCTTTTCTGAACCTTTATTGCTGAAGGTATATATCCATAGCTATCTTCGGCTTTTTCCTGTTGAGGAAAATTTACTTCTACTATGTTACTGTTTATTTTTGTATCTTCTGCTGCCAAAGCTTTTGTCTTAGTGAAAGTAATACTGTTTACTGCCAGTACTACAGCTAAAAATACACTTAACCCTTTAATTTTCTTCAATTTGTTATCCCCCCCTGCAAAGCCATTATAATACCGTGTTTTCTATAGTTAATTTGTTAGTGGTTAAACTTGCACATTTTAATATAATTATACGATATTTCCATGCTTTTGTCATATCGAATGTAATAAATAAACCTACTTTAAATTAATCAACAGGTTTTATTAAAATTATTTATTTAATATATGTAATTACTCAGTTCTATAAAATCATATATGTCTATAACTCCATCCTTATTAAAACCTTTTGAGTTCTTCCTTCTTTAGCATTAATTCTTATTTTTCCCATAATATTACCGCATTTTGTAAACATATCATTTTCAAAATATCCTAGGTTTGATATAATATAACTTAGACTATTACCTAAATTAACAAAGGTAAAATACTAAAGCCAAATACTTGAATTGAAAAGGAGGTTAAAAGTTGATAAGGAAAGGATTTAAAAAATCATTTTCTATATTCACAATGCTATTTCTGCTTTTAAGCATTGCGATACCAAATGCAATAAAAGTAAGTGCAGATTCTACTTCTACAGCAATTACATACACATTTAGTAAAAGCAGCATAAATAAGGGTGATAAATTCGATATTTATGTAAAAGTTTCAGATGTTTCAGATTTGTATGGTGCATCAATTGATTTAAAGCTGGATCCAAAGATTATAAAGGTTGATGGTATTGATAAAGGAGATTTCTGGACAAGTGACGGTGCTACTGTAAGCAGTGGAAACCCATTTTTTAATGATACCACCGGAGATTACAGCTGTTATGCAATGCTAACAGGAAATAGAGCGGGGTTAAAATGTACAAGCCCTTCTACTTTATTTGTTATTCATGCAATAGCAGCAGATACGGGCAGTACCGTTTTAAAGACTATAAGTGATAATAGCGATTTATCATTCACAGGTAATAATGTAAAGGTGAAATTAAGCAATACAAATGATGGATTAGTTGTTACTCAGAAGATACCGTATAGTGTTAATGATACAGCTATCTCAATAAAAAACTCCATAGTTTCATTGACTCCTGGTGTGTATCAAGAAACTAATAATAATTTCATATATAATGGTGCTTGGACTAATCAAAACGCTACTGAATATAACGGTGGTACAGCTAAGATTTCTAATACTAATGGAAACACAGTTAGCTTCTCCTTTATTGGAACTGGTTTCAAATGGATTGGCTTAAGTGGTCCTAGTGTTGGTATTGCTAAAGTAACTGTTGACGGTG
>JAEZDX010000389.1 GCA_023417975.1 Bacillota bacterium | reverse complement strand
CCCAATAGTTACACATATGTCGAGCAAGATCATAATGTTTTCCTACAAACGGTCTCCAACACTTTGCCAGTGTCTCAAAAAAGAACCATAAATCTACGGAATGGAATGTACCTGGATCATCCCATCCGGGTATTTCCGCATCAAAATTGTAATAATACATTGGAGTATTAGCTCCTGTATCATAATTTGCTTGTGAAGCAACCCTAATAGCATATTCAATACTGCTGACGGAAGCATTCTTTATGATTTCATCAAGGTTACCGCTTTCAAAATTGCAGAGTGATAGATATTCATCCGCAGCATTTCCAAACATCTCAACAGCCAAAGCTTTAAACTCATCCAGACTCTTTACATCCGGTACACTAAAGAATTCAGAGGAGGTATGTCCCCAAAGCACAGGCACCAATAAACGCTTATTCTCCAAGAAAAGTTCAAACGCATTTCCTTTGCAAAATGTATTATCAACAACTGTACCCCAAAATTTCTTATATTCCAATACTTTATCTCTTAAATATTCAGCATCAAGCTTTCGAGCTTCAGCTAAAGAAGCTACTCCAAGAAATTCAAAAAATTTCACACCCTCTTGTTCAGCCTCCGAAAGATTCTTCCTCATTCCAAGCATAAAGTTAGTTGGGTAAAGCATAGTAAAAATACCGCTCTCTATAATAGCCCTCTGGAAAAGGCCTTCATTTTGAAGGGAGGTTAACTGGCTCAACACACTTCCGCCTCCGGCAGACTGTCCGCCTATAGTAATATTATCCGGATCGCCTCCAAAGGCTGCAATATTACGTTTTACCCATTGTGTACCATACTGCTGATCGAGATGTCCAAAATTGGCAGGTGCCTCCGGTGCTTCTGCAGTAATCTCAGGATGACATAAAAATCCAAAGGCATTCAATCTATAATTAACAGTTACAACAACAACTCCTCTACGTGCAATTCTTTCACCGTCAAACTCCATTTCTGCCGTATGTCCTACTTGAAGTCCTCCTCCAAAGTACCATACAAACACAGGAAGCTTCTCCTCACTGCTGCAAGCCGGAGTCCACACATTCAAGTATAGGCAGTCCTCATCCATAGCAATGTCCGGATCCACAGACCATTCTCTTGTGTATATATTATTTACATCTATGACTGTTGGAGCTTGCATAGATATAGGTGCAAAATCATATGCCTGAAATATACCTTCCCAGTTCTCTGCGGGCTGAGGCGCTCGCCAGCGGTTCTCACCTACGGGAGGTGCCGCAAAAGGAATACCTTTGAAGCTTGTTATACGGGGATCTGCTGCAGGAAGTCCCTGAACTTTACCATTTTCCGTTGTCACTATTCTTAACATATATATTTACTCCTTCCATATTTTAATCAAATATACACATAGGTTTCTTTAACCAAGCATTGTTTTTACTATAGTATTCTTTAGTTTTTCTTCAATTTTACCAAAACACAATCGACTAAAATTATATGCGCCATTGTTCCATACTTTAAAATCATGAACTGCATCCTTTATAAGCACTTGGTAATAATTTTCAAGCTTATCCCCGGCTGCTTCCGTCAATCCGTTTACTGCTTTATCGTAACCGCTTTCGCATGCAACTGCATCAGCATCTCCGCAGGTAATATATAACAAATGTAGTTTTTCAGCTTTTGATGCAATGCTGGTTCCTAAAACCTTTCCATCACTGGATGTAGGCGCGTTTGAAAAAGCACCTACATAGGCAAATAAGTCTTCCATTCCCGGTGCCAATACAGTAGTATCAAGGCCATTACTCCATCCGGGCTTAGTTCCCGTGTATACTACAGAATCACATCTATAACCGCCGATAATCAGATTTAATGCTTGCATTCCACCCATAGACAACCCTCCTATGGCTCTGTGCTCTCGGTTGTATAAAATTCCTTCAGCGGATGTATCTTTTATATTTGCAAAGGTTTTATAATTGGATTCTACAAATGGCATAAGGTCATGCCTAAGTTCATAATCAAAATAGTAAAAGCCCAGCATGTTTGTCCCTTCAGAATTGAAGGAATTATCTGGCCAGTCATGTGCGCTTCTGCCTTCAGGAAATACGACGATTAGCGGATCAATATCACCCTTTGCAATTAGATTGTCAAATATATTGCATATGACAAATCTTCCATTGTCATTGCCGCTGCCGTATAGCCATTCATAACGGCTTCCACCTACCCCATGAAGCAAGTACAGTACATTATATCTCGTGTTTATATCGTTTTCATCGTAGCCCGCAGGTAAATAGACATTAACCTTTTTTTCTATTGCGTTTCCTTGAACTGTTTCTCTGCCTGCTTCTTCGGAATTAATATTCTGATTTGTTACAAGCTGTCTTGACGAGTTGATGTAATTGGCCACACTGTATGAAACCTCAGCCATAGTACCCTGGAGATCCTTTACAGTTGACTGTTTATATTCTTCCGGTAAAGTTGTAACATCAATTTTTTGCATAGTTCTTCCTCATCCTCTCCCAAATATTTGATATGTTAAGAAAATTATAGAATATTGAATTAACCGAAACAATGATATATACTCATGTTTAATTGATATATCCAAAGATTAGCTTTTGCATTAAAATAGAAAAGCAGACCTTTCAACATTGTGAAACAGTCTGCTTAGTCTTATTTTACGCCAATCTTAATTTCTTTATTTATGGCTGATTTATAAATCTCCTCAATGATGAGAAGTGATTTTATTCCTTCTTCGGCTGTAATATAGCTTTCATCATTTCTTAAAATACTCTCATAAAAACATTTAATCATTCTCTTATGTCCTTCTCCCCAGTAGCTCTTTGCTGCAGAATCGGAAGATATATCGGAGCAAAGTAAGGTTACAGTTCCATCTTTGAGTAAGTTCAGCTTTCCGTCTTCGATTCTAAGGCTGCCCTTTTCCAATTGAATTTCTATTAAAACAGAGGAATTCATACTATAGCAGTTAGTTGCATAGAAAATTCCAACGGCACCGCTGCTGAAAGTGATTGTAGCATCAGCAGTATCCTCTACCTCAATTACACCATTCAACATGCGAAGATCCGCATTGCCCTTTACACTGTCTATTGCTCCGCCGAACCACTGTATTAAATCCAAATCGTGGATTGCTTGATTTATAAGTACTCCGCCGCCTTCAGTTGCCCATTTTCCTCTCCAGGAATCACTGACATAGTAATTTTTATCTCTATTCCATGTCACAATAGCCTTTATGCCTTTGATCTTTCCCAATGTACCCTGTTCTATAAGTTCCTTTGCCTTAATTGAAGTTTCATTGTATCTGTTTTGGAAAACTACCGATAAATGCTTATTATATTTATTTTTTGCAGCAATCATTTCCTCTGCCTTCTTAACACTTATATCCATGGGCTTCTCAACTAATACATGTTTTCCAGCCTCAATACAATCAATGGCCATAGTTGAATGAAGGAAATGCGGCGTACAAATGTGCACCACATCAATATCGGTATTTTGCAGCATCTCTTTATAGTCCGTATAATACTTGCAATTATACTTATCTGCTGCAACCTTTGCTTTATTCTCATTTATATCTGTTACAGCTATTAATTCTGCAAAATCACTATTAATCAGGGCATTTGCATGATTTACAT
>JAEZDX010000197.1 GCA_023417975.1 Bacillota bacterium | reverse complement strand
GACCAGTCCTGTTTATGCACTTTCCAATCCGGATTATAGGCACCGTAGTACGGCCTTCTTACAGGAGGATGAATATAATTTGCTCCCTCAAAATTCAATGTTCCAACCGGAATAACAGTTCCGTATTCCGGTTCTTGTCCTTGGGACACAGTTTCTTTTTTCTCCGCATCCCATACCTCTCTCTCCTGCAGTGCCATAGGTTTTTGCTGTACTGTACCAATTGTAACAAAAACCTTATCCAGACGTTTTGTATTTTCTACACTAAGTATATAAAGTCCTGTACCTAGTGCCAGTAAAGCCGATGCCAAAATAAGAAGCAGTAAAAACAGCGCTGAACGTATAGGTGTCCGCAGCATTTGCCGTATACTTTTTATTACAATGCTCATGCCTGTACCCCCTCAGGTGGGCCCTCTACGGACAATTGTCCGTCTCTCATCCAGTAAATGGCGTCGGCATGTAATCCCACATACTGATTGTGAGTGATTACTATCACAAGATATCCTCGATGATGTGCCAGTGTTTTAAGCAACTCAACTATATTTGCTTCATTCGCCGAATCCAAATTACCTGTAGGTTCATCCGCCAATAAAATCTTGCCTCCTGCAGCAAGAGCTCTGGCAATAGCTACGCGCTGCTGTTCTCCGCCGCTCATAGCCACCGGAAATTGCTTATAGGTTTTCTCACCAAGTCCCACCTCTAGTATTAATCTTCTGGCAATTTGAGCTGCCTCCGATTTCTTTTTGCCCTGTAACTCCATAGGATACATCACATTTTCCAAGGCTGTTAAAAGTGGAAACAGATTAAAAGACTGGTATACTACCGAAGCTGTTTCTCGCCTGTAGCAATCCCTGTCCAACGACGCCATATCCTCTCCTTCTACAAGTATTTCACCCGAGGTAGGTAAATCCAAACCTGCCAGCAAGGACAAAAGTGTGCTCTTGCCGCTGCCTGACGGTCCCATAACAGCGTAAAACGTGCCAGCATTAAAATCGCAGTTGACATGCTTTACAGCCTCGATAGATTGATATTTGCTCCTGTATATGTAGCTTACATCCTTTACCTCCAGCATTTTCACAGCCTCCTCCCGTTTATTCCAAAGCCGAAAGTACGGCCATTACACTGAATCTTCCTATAAGCTTCAGGGCCACCGCGGTTCCGGCCATATAACACACGAAAAATAGTGCCATAACTATCACCGTCAACATTATACTTATTCCTGTAAACAACGCCGCAGTGGCTAATCCTATCACACTGCCGACAATATTAAGGCCTGCGTTTTCCAAAAAAAGCAGTCTAAAACAACTTTTTTTGCTCATGCCCAAGGAACGCATCACTGCTATTTCGGACTTTCTGCTTTGCAGCAGAAGATAAGACATCACAAATCCTACAAGACCTACTGTTATGCAAATGAGAGGGGTAAATACTCTCATGAGAGTAATATTGTCAACTAAACGACTGGCAGCTCGAATAAAAGTCTCATCGTTTACTGTCAGCGCAATTCCTCTATGGGAATGCTGCGCCTGAGAAATAACCGACATAAGGTGGAGTTCTTTCATCTCTGCCTTAAATTCGTTAAGCTTCAAAGGATCTGCTACCTTAAAACGTGCAGAATCCGCAAAAAACATAACATTAGCTTGTTTATACAACTTTGTAACCCATTTTGAAGGCAAAACCATCTGCGGAGGCTTATTGTCCTCTGCAGCATCCCATGTCTCACTGTAAACACCGGCGATCTTCACTTGATACGACCCAAGCCAATTATATGTAAGATCATACCTGTCATTAGGGTAAGTAGTATAAAATAGTGTTATTCCAATACTATCACCAACTGCTAGTCCATGTTCTTCCATATCCTGCTTCCTAATGATACATAGTGCATCCTCTCCCTGTAAAACTTCAGGTCCATAGCCATTAAAAAAATCAATATTCTTCTCTGACAGTGAAGATACGGCAGAAATAGTATTGGCACCAAGACATAGAGGAAACGCCATATTTCCTGTGTCTGTAGCCTTAATATCTTCCTTGCCGATAGAACCGAGTGCTGCTCCCAATTGCACAGTATAACAAAGTCCTTCTACATGAGGAGAATTTTCCAAACCTTTGATTACATTTTCTTCAATTAATATCCCGCCCGAAGTCATGGTACCGTTTAAATTACTGACTCTAGCGGACACAGACACAGCTTTAGGCAGAGCGGAAAGCTGCTGCAGATTGGCCTTTAATCCGCCGCTGTATAAAAACAAAAACAGTACCATTAGCGTGCAAACAAGCACCACAAGTAAACTTCTTAGCTTATGGCGTTTTATATTCAAAATAGCTTTTTGTAAATAGAACATAACACACCCCTGACACTAGTGAGTTAATAGGAAATAGCACTAAACCTTTTCATTATACAAAGTGCTTAATGAAAATATTCCTTCTCACAAGCGATCCTTTACGGACATTTTAACACAAAATGAAATATATGTAAATTATTCCAATGTATTCATAAAATCATAGACTAATAAAAAAACCACGAGGTATTCCTTTCACAGGAAGTTGACCTTCGTGGTATATTTTGTGAATTCATAATTTATAGTATTAATATAAATAGCTTGTACCTTCATGATACCTTTAAGGTGTACTATAAATTAGCCTTAACACTTTTATCCTCTTCTCTTGTATTATCTGAACAGCAGCTTTCTTTCTTCCTGCCGCCAAACATCATTGGCATCATGACAAGCATCATTATGGGACATATGAAAGGTGAAATTACCCCCAGTATTCTTCCGGCTGCCGGACTAAGCCTTGCTATGAAAGGCAGCAATACTATAATAATCACAGGTAATCCGCAGCAGATTGCCATATGCAGCATGTGTTTCATGGGATTATGTTTATGCGTTCCACCATCTTTTTTATTATTATCGTGACAATTCATTGTAACTCCTCCAATTATCTTTACTTTTATTTCAATCCTTTAGTGAGAATTATACCGAATATATTTGAAGAAGTTATGAAGAAAATTAAAGTAATCAAATAAAAAGCTTAGTCATCTCTGATCCTACAGCGTACCCGGCCAGTCCTATAATCAATGAACTTAAAATATAGGTAAGCGCATTAAGCTTCTTATTTTCCTTAAAAAGATTAAACCCTTCATACATGAATGTTGAAAAGGTAGTGTACGCTCCTAAAAAGCCATCCGCCAAAAGGTGATATAAACCGGAACTCACCCCACCGGAACTCACAATTCCAAGCAGCAGTGCTCCCGTAATATTTATTATAAAGGTTCCCCATGGAAATGAACTCTTTGCTTTTTCGGATATGACCTTACCGAGTTTGTATCTTACTATACTTCCAAGTGCTCCTCCCATTCCTACGAGAATATAATCCATTCTATTTCACACCTTTCTCTATGTCCACTGCACTTTCTTCCTCAGAGGTTTCCTTATACTTTTTATCTTCTGCCAGCTTCGCCACAACTTTTCCTGCAGCCGCTATACCAAAATACGCAAACCCTAAACCAAGTACTGTTGAGGCAATAAGATAAGCTGCTGCAGAATAGTAGCAGCCTCTGTTTATTAGAGAAACAGTTTCTTTACACATTGTGGAAAATGTAGTATATGCCCCAAGAAAACCTGTACCGATTCCAAGCCTAATATCCGAATCAAACTCCAACACCTTAAGAGCAATAGTCAAAATCAATGCCAGGAGAAAGCTTCCCGTTAAATTCACTATCAAAGTGTTCAACGGAATTGCTCCTTCATAATGATATATATGTATATTTTTTATATAATACCTCAGTATGGCTCCTAAGATTCCACCAAGCCCTATGAATACATATTTTCTCATCTCCATTTTCCTCCCCCGTTTAAAAAAATGCCTATATATTTTTCAGAAAATAAAATACCTGCAGACAATATAAAGATATTATCTGCAGGAGTCATTAGCTGTATAGCGGTTATGGCGAACTCCATCGCCTTTTTTAAATTATATCATAGGACCTTTGACTATTCAATCATGCTCTTCTAATTCTTAATGCAATATATTGCTTACCCGGAAGATTGATTTTACTATCGTACTCATAAGTTCCCTCAAGAGGAGTTATTGTCATCTCCCAAGTATCTATAACATCAATCTTATACTTTACTCCCTCCATGAGTTTAAGATATTTTATTGCAGGTCTGTAAATTCCGAAGTATGCTAAATAATACTCTCCCTCTTTACCTATGCAGGAGTTATTTTCCCATGCAGGCTCAAAAACTACCGGTTCATGATACTCTCTAGGTACGTTTTCAATAATCTCCCTCAGAAAAGCTATTCTCTCAGGGCTTTTCCCATGGAGCTCTCCGCCTTTTGACCACCATAATATATCCTTAGGATGAACATAAGTTTCTCCATGTCCCACATATCCGCCTCTTAAGAAGCCTTCCCAAAACCTATGGGACATTTCTTGTTCCGTTATATTTCCCCATATACATTCTATATTACCTTCGTAACAGCACTCATCTATTACTACAGGCTTATTATATTGTTTTCTCCAATCAAGAACAGCCTTCATATCATGACGCTGTATACTGGCGTGGCTAATTAAAGGATTGTTGTGATCATAGAATGGTCCTCCGTTATGTATTGAACGAAGATGATTATATGGATCACATTCTGCTACGGTTTTAATGATTAAATCCCAATCCTTAAGCTCTAAATTTGCCATAAAGTCATACTCATTAGCCATGGACCACCATATGTTTCGGTAAGCTGACAAACGAGCGATCAAGTAGCGTAAATATCTAATATTTACTTCCATACCCATCTTATCAAAGCCCCATTTACCATTATCATATGGATGAAACAATATTATATCCGCTTCTATTCCAAGCTTTCTTAGGTCATCCACTCTCTTTTCAAAGTGCCTAAAAAATTCAGGGTTAAATTTTGTGAAGTCCCAAGCTTCTTCCGCTGAACCTTCAAATGGAAAATAAACCGGATCGTTTGTATTATAAACATAACTTTTAGGAAACACACACATTCTCATCTTGTTAAAGGGTGCTGTCTTTAGCGTCTTAAGCGTTAACTCCTCAAGTTCATCTCCCTGATGAGCCCATGCGTAGCAAGTAGTTCCTACTGAATAGTGAGGTGTACCGTCTTCATATGCAAAATGATAGGTATTACTTACTCTTACCGGACCATGATTGCCTTTATAAGGCTCAATGCATTGAAATTCTCCTGTCAATCCCTGCAATTCGGAAATATTACTGCATGTCTCATATTTCCAAACTCCCTGCTCACTTGGCATAAATCTAATCTTGTAAATACCATCCCCGTCGTAAAAACCCGGTACTTCCATGATCTTTTCGCCTTTCTTAAATGTAGCGCTAAAAGCTACATCCATAAACGGATTTCCTTGCTTAGTTCCTTTTTCACTTATTTGAAATATGTCCCACTGTTCAACTATACAATTCATGCTATATCACCTTTCCTTGTTTACGTATTTAATACAATTGATATTGCCTTTTTCCACGCTTCACACTTTTTATCACGCTTTTGAGTATCCATCTTTGGATAATATTTTTCATATGACTGACTCTTAAACACCTCCTCCTTATTATATAATCCTATTGCAATTCCTGCCATATATCCTACACCAATTGCCGATAATTCTTCATTACTTGCCACACATACTGCTGCATCTGCCAAATCACTTTGAAATTGCATCAAATACTTATTTTGCGTTGGTCCGCCATCTACACGAAGTTCCTTAAGCTCCATATTGCTTGCTTTCTTCATAACCTTTAATACGTCCGTAACCTGATAGGCAATGCTTTCAACAGCCGCCTTTATAACCTCAGCCTTCCCTGTAGTTCTAGTCATTCCATATAGCAAGGCTCTTGCATCCTCTCTCCAATAAGGAGCGGATAATCCTGTAAAAGCCGGAATCAACACTGTTGGATCTTCCATATTGGCCACTTGTATTTGCTCTTCAAGTTCCTTTGGAGTCTCTATCATTTTCATATTGTTCTGTAACCATGTAACTACCCCGCCGGTATAATTAATATTCCCTTCCAACACATATTCGGCATTTCCATCAATACACCATGCCAGAGAAACAGCTAAACCTGACTTATCTTCAGGAAGTTCTCTCCCTATATTCATCATTATGGAAGACCCGGTGCCGTAAGTAGTTTTAACCATACCTTTTTTGTGACACCCCTGTCCAAATAAGGCTCCGTGAGAATCTCCAAGAACACCGTGTATAGGTATTTTATGATTTAGGTACCCTTCGAAATCCGTGTAACCGAAACAGTCATTACTATCGCAAATTTCCGGTAACGCTTTTAATGGAATACCAAACATTTCGCACAGCTCTTCATCCCACTTAAGAGTGTGTAAATTGAATAACTGTGTTCTTGATGCATTTGTATAATCCGTTTTAAAGCTCTTTCCGTTTGTCAGTTTATATATAAGCCAGCTGTCAACAGTTCCTAGATGATATTCCTCTTCTTTAATTACGTTTTCAATTAACCAAGTCATTTTAGATGCAGAAAAATACGGAGATAGGGGAAGTCCAGTCCTTGAGTATATCTCTTCTTCCTTATGCTTAAACCGCTCTGCAATTTTTTCTGCTCTTCCGCACTGCCACACTACTGCATAATCAATTGCGTTACCGCACTTGTCCCATGCAACTGCAGTCTCTCTTTGATTACTGATTGCAACGGCCTGCACATCATCTTTTATGATACCGGAAGTTTCAATAACAGCTTTAACGGCCTTAACCAAATTTTCACAAATTTCTTCTGCATCATGTGAAACCCAGCCCTTAGCATTAATTATCTGCTCATGTCCAAAATCAGCACGTTTCACAATCTTTCCTCTTTCATCAAGAAGAACTGCCTTTGTTGCCTGGGTGCTTTGATCAATACATAATATATATTTCATAAATCACCTCACTGCAAGCTCTACTGATCGCGCTATTCCTTCACCATCAAGTCCGTAATATTTAAAAATTTCTTTATTCGTTCCCGCAATAACATGATCATCCGGCAAGGAAAGATTAATAACCTTTTTAGGACAATTTGCAGATACAATCTGTGCTACAATACTTCCCAAGCCTCCATAGGGCGAGTGCTCTTCTACGGTTATAACACATTTTACTTTTCCTGCCGCCTTTATTACAGTTTCTCTGTCTATAGGTTTTATGCAATACATATCTATAACCCCTACACTGATGCCCTTATTAAAAAGTCTTCTTTGTGCCTCTACAGCATAGGGCACCATTTCTCCGCAAGCTATAATTACTGCAGCTTCTCCTTCGGAAATTACATTTGCCTTGTCTAATGTAAACTCCATATTCTCATTGTATAGGTCTTCAGTTGCTGAACGGCTTACACGCACATATGCAGGCTCATCATCCTTTAATAAAGCTTCAATAAGCTTAGTTGTTTGGAAACGATCACTGGGCAGATATACTCTCATACCAGGAAGCGCGGCCATTGATGCAATATCCTGGCATGAATGATGTGTCATACCGAGAGCCCCATAGCTGACACCTCCACTAATACCAAGCAGTGTTACATTAGTATTGGAATATGCAATGTCAACCTTGGCTTGTTCGTAGCTTCTTGTTGATAAAAAGCTTGCAGGAGATGCAGCAAAAACTTTTTTCCCGCAAGCTGCAAGCCCTGCTGCTACGGTAACTAAGTTTTGTTCTGCTATTCCAAGCTCTACAAACTGCTGGGGATACTGCTCCGCAAAAGGAGTTAAAGAGGCAGAACCTCTGGAATCGGAACATACTACCACAATATCTTTATCTGTCATAGCAGCTTTAAGTAATGTATCGCAAATAGCCTCTCTATTAGTTATTTTGTTCACAGCAATACCTCCTCTAATTCTTTTACTGCCTGACCATACTGTTCCTCCGTCATAACTCCATGATGCCAACTCTTATTATTCTCCATATAGGATACACCCTTACCTTTTACGGTATATGCAATAACAACACTTGGTTTCCCTTTAAATCGTTGTGCTTCTTTATATGCAGCTAATAATTCCGAGCAGTTATTTCCATCCTGTACCTTTATAACATTCCAGCCAAAGGCCTTAAATTTTTCCCCCATGTCATCGCTGCATAACACTTCTTTCGTAGAACCGCTTATTTGTAATCTATTCAAATCCACTGTAGCACAAAGATTATCAAGCTTATAATGACCTGCTGCCATCATTGCTTCATAATTGGAACCCTCTGCCATCTCTCCATCTCCAAGCACAACATAGGTACGGTAAGGACGTCCATCCATCTTAGCTGCAAGTGCCATACCTACCCCAAGAGCTATTCCATGTCCAAGTGAACCTGAGTTCATTTCAATGCCGGGAACTTCTGTATTCGGATGTCCAATAAATTTGGAATTAAAAGCGCTAAAAGTTTCCACAGCATCCTTTTTATTAAAATACCCCCTGTCACCCAATACTGCATACAAAGCATCTACGCAATGCCCTTTGCTTAATATAAAACGATCACGATTAGGGTCACTAAGGTTTTCCGGTGAATTATTCATAACCTTATAGTAAAGAACTGTAAGTATATCTATTACACTTAAATCTCCTCCGACGTGACCGGATTTTGAATTATGAATCATTTCTATTATGTCACGCCGCAGCTCATACGACTTTTTAGTAAGCTCGTCCACAATTGCCTCCTTATGTTTAACGAGAAAGTTTATTCTCCTCGAATGAATGCTCTCACTTCTTCTTCATTATCATCATATAAATCAGGTGCTACGCCTATATATTTGCAGGCTTCATAAAGTACCGGCACAACATCCTTATGAATTCCCACACAATGATGAATATATGGACCTTCTACAATCTTTGCCTCCAGCCTCTTCAAATTTTTCACTTCAACCCATACATAGGTTCCTTTTGTATATGGTCCGTCAATTCCCTTTGCATTTCCAAGCAGCAATGAATATTCACCATTATCGCCATCAAATCTGCAAAGCGTCATTTCACCATGCCTTGCTTCCGCTTCCACCGCTCCAGGATGATTAAATGCTAAAGGATAACTTATTTTAGGCTTGCAGGAGGCACATGAAAGGGGCCATGGACCACAATGCTGCAAAAGTTCACCATTTTCATTATCCGGATGCCTTACAGTCCAATCCGCAAAGAAGCTGCGAGCTTCATCCATTCCTGCTGCTTCACACATAATTGCTGTAATAGCTCCATGAATATCCGTTTCACACACAACGGGAAGACCTTCTTCATTTAATAAACTGTTTGCTGCACAAGGCATGATTCCTATTTCCTCTTGCAGAGCATTCCAGCATTGAAGTGCTACTGCATTGCAGCCGTAATTATCGGCTAGTTTTCTCATGGCTATCTTTAACGCCGCAACAGTTTCCAGTTCATCGTCACTGATTTCCACGTTGAATTTTTCTTTGCAATAATCCATTACCTTCTTAACTTCTGCATCTTTTGTCTTTGCCATTTTTACTTCCTTAGTTAATTCAGGCATTGGAATAGGAGATAACTGAATATTAAACTTTTCCAACAGTTCCCCCTCATTACACATAGTTGACCAAAAATCATAGGGTCTTGGCCCAATCTGAAGAATTCTAGTATTACGAAAAGCTTTAACTACATTACAAACTGCAACAAAATTCTTAATTCCACGTTGGAATTCCTCATCATCTAAGCAGCAGTTGCACAAATATGTAAACGGTATCTGAAAACGCCGTAAAACTTTTCCTGTTGCAAATAATCCACACTGGCTGTCACGAAGTCTTATTCCGTTTTCATCCGGCCTTTCATCTCTTGGCCCCCACAAAAGT
>JAEZDX010000299.1 GCA_023417975.1 Bacillota bacterium | reverse complement strand
ATATTGCAGAAGCTAAAGCAGATAAATCACGTCCTACTATGATAGAAATAAAGACAAATATAGGCCATGGATCACCTAGACAAGGTACTGCATCAGCCCATGGAGAACCACTTGGAGCAGAAAACATTGCAAAAACAAGAGAGTTTTATGAATGGAACTACAATTTGAACTTCCATGTTCCTGAAGAAGTAAGGGAATACATGAAATCAATTAAGGAAAATGGAAAGAAAGCTGAACAAGACTGGAATAAGCTTTTTGAGGCTTATAAGACTAAATATCCTGAAATGGCAGAGCTTTGGAACGTATATTATAGTAAGGAACTGTCCGTAGATTTGCTAAAGGAAGAAAAGCTCTGGCAGTTTGAAGGAAAAGCTGCAACAAGAAATTCTTCAGGAGAAGTTTTAAACAGACTTACCGCTTATATACCAAATTTGTTTGGAGGTTCCGCTGATTTGGCTCCTTCCACTAAGACATACATAAAGGGTAAGGGAGATTTCTCAGCTGAAGACAGAAAAGGATCAAACCTCCACTTTGGAGTAAGAGAGCATGCAATGGCCGCCATAGGAAACGGAATAGCGGTACATGGAGGCTTGAGACCATTTGTTTCCACCTTCTTTGTATTTAGTGATTACATGAAGGGTGCAATGAGACTTTCAGCCTTAATGAAGCTGCCTTTAGTCTATGTGCTTACCCATGACAGCATAGGAGTTGGGGAAGACGGACCTACCCATGAGCCTATAGAACAACTGGCAATGCTTAGAAGTATGCCAAATTTTATAGTATATAGACCTGCAGATTCAAGAGAAGTTGTTGCTGCATGGATAGTTGCAATGACGCAAAACATAGCACCTACAGCACTTGTGCTGAGCAGACAGGATTTACCGCTGCTTGAAGGCAGCTCTGCCGAGGCGGTGAAGGGGGGGTACATCGTGAAAGATTATAGTAATGGGGTACCGGAAATGATACTGATGGCGTCAGGATCAGAGGTTCAGTATATGGTAGCAGCAGCAGCAGCTCTAAATGATAAAGGTATAAAGGTAAGGGTGGTTAGTATGCCTTCTATGGAAATGTTTGAGCTTCAATCTCAGGAATATAAAGAATCCATACTTCCGAGTAATGTGAGAAAGAGAATTGCTATGGAAGCTGCCAGCTCCTTTGGGTGGCACAAGTATGTTGGCATGGATGGTACTGTAATAGCTATAGATACATTTGGAGCATCGGCACCTGGAGATATGCTTTATGAAAAATTTGGAATATCAAGAGAAAAGGTAATAGATAGTGCTTTAAAAATGAAATAAATGCCAATTGAGAAAGATACTTTTAACTTATGAAGTATCTTTCTTTTGTTTTTTATATTCAATTTTATGGAACTATTTTCATGGCAAAAAAATTCTGATTAAGTGAAAAATAAGTAGAGATTCAAATTAACAAAAAGAAAAGGGTGATTCAATGAAGAAAACTTTCATTAAGGATATTAAAGATGGAGTACAAATAAATGATTGTTTTATGATTATGAAGAAACTGTCCTTTGATGGAGAGAATGCAACTGTATTTCTTGGAGACAAAACCGGGGATTTGAAGGCTTTAGTATGCAATAAGCAAAATAACTTAAAGGTAGGCGATGTAATAACTATAAAAGGTTCAAAGGATGGTATTATTAAAGCGGCTGAATTCGAATTCGTTAAAAACTATGAGCTTGATAATTTTCTCCCATCTATAAGTAGACCTATGGAAGATATAATGAGAGAACTGAATCAAATATCCTTAGAGGAATTCAAAAGCGCTGAAGCCATGGAACTAAATAATTACTTCTTTAGTGATAATAATTTTATGGATAAGTTTAAAAAAGGTATTGGAGGGTTAAGTCAGCATCATAATTACAGAGGCGGATTAGCTGAACATACACTTAATGTAACATATATAACGAAGGCTCTCGCATATAGATATGACTGCCGTTTTAAAGAAATAGCAATTTTAGCTGCAAAACTTCATGATATAGGAAAAATTGAAGAGTATAATACTGATGGACCTTTTAGTGTAACAATGAGAGGAGAAATGGAAGGGCATATCGTTATAGGTCTGAATATGATAGAAGAAGCATTTAAGGCAGGAGGAAGTATTTACCGCGAGGACTTTAAGCATCGAATTAGAGGATGCGTAGTACAGCATCATGGAAAAGTGGAATACGGCTCGCCAAAAGTACCCAATACTGAGGAAGCTTATATGGTGCATTTTGCAGATTATGTAGATGCTACTATGAATAAAATAGGACAAATAAAGGATATAACTGAACCGAATAGTTGGTCTGATTATGACAGGCGCATAGGTACTAAGCTTTACGTTTAGTAATGATAAATTTAAGCAGCTGAGAATACACCAAATGCAGTGATTAATCAGCTGCTAAGTAACTTTATAATTAATGTAATGTATTGATTTTATAGCTTCAGTAATTTTTGCTTTTTTGCTAAAGTAGGACCTTGGATATACATAATAAAAATGGTATTATAAATTATAATTAACTTATTAGGGGGAAATAACTTGTTTGAAACATCGGATTACATAATTTGTATCATTGGAAAATCCGGCAGTGGGAAATCAGCTATTGCTGACTACTATAGAAAAAAAGGCTTTAACGTAATAGACAGCTATACTGATAGACCCGCCAGATACGAAGGTGAAGGCGGTCATATATTTATTCGTCCTGAGGAAGTTGAACAATATAAAAAAGATATGATTGCATATACCTATTTTGATAAGCATCACTACTTTGCTACAAGATCTCAATATAAGAATAAAGGAATAACATTTTATGTGATAGATCCTGTAGGTGTAGAAGAGTTGGAAAAGCAGATTCAAGATGCAAAATTGTTGTTTATATATATAAATGCCGATTGCGAAGTAAGAAGACAACGTATGATAAAAAGAAAGATGAGAAGTAAGAACAACAGCGAAGATCAATATACTGCTGCAAAGGCAGAAGCAGAAAAGAGGATGCTGTTTGATGAGAAAGCTTTCGAACTAGTGAAGTGTAATTATGTAATAGATAATAATGGACAGCTTCAACGGGCAATAGAGCTTATGGACAGTATACTAAATGAAATAATATGATTATAAATTATTGAAAACGAGTTTTAATTTATTAAGTATAATGATATAATTCCTAACCTTCAATGATTTTAATAGGGTATTACAATGATAAGTGGACAAAATAATATTGTAACGAGGTTGAATGAGATTTTGGAGGGAGGAATTCATTATGGCAAGAAGTATTATGGGATTAAAGCACAAAAAGTTAAATCAGTGGAAATATGAAATTTCTCACGAGATTAGACTACCATATAAGGATATGAAGCATTATATATCCTCCCAAGAAAAAAATAAGTAAAGTATATTATCAAGCATATATGAAAAATTCTTGAGGTACCGCTTGGTACCTCATATTTTTAATGGGCAATAACAGTTGAAAATTTAATTATTAATAACGTCAGGAGAAATGTTATGAATAAAGTTAAAATAATGCACTGCAGCGATTTCCATTTTGATACGCCTTTCAGCGGCTTTGATGGAAATATGGCAGAAATAAGAAGAGAAGATATAAGGGAAAATTTTAGTACCATTATTTCTATGGCTAAAGAAAATAAAATACAAATATTGCTTATGGCAGGAGATTTATTTGACAATGCTTCTGTAAGTCCTGAAACAATAAGTCTCATGCAAAAAAGGTTTGATGAAATACCCGAAATAAAGGTTTTCATAAGCCCGGGGAATCACGACCCAATAGGAGAAAAATCTTATTATAACATAGTAAAATGGCCCTCCAATGTATACATATTTAAAAACCAAGTAGCAAAAGTGGAACTGGAGGAATTGAATCCAGTAGTGTATGGCTATGGATTTGCCGGGAAGTACGAAAAAGGATGCTTACTAAAGGATTTTAAAGTAGAAGATCATAATAAAATAAATATTATGGTGATGCATGGCGAGGTTGTAAAGGGAGAAGCTGAGTCAATATATAATGCCATTAGAGTGCAGCATATTGAAAACAGCGGACTTGATTATTTGGCTTTAGGGCATGTACATAGTTTTTCCGGTATTAACAAAGAAGAAGGCACTTATTGGAGCTATAGTGGTTGTCCAGAAGGTAGAGGCTTTGATGAGCTTGGGGAAAAAGGAATTGTTATTGGGGAAGTAGGTAAAAGCTATACAGCTTTGCAGTTTGTTAAAACCTGTAAAAGACAGAACGAAGTTCTTAAAGCAAATATAAACGGAAGTGAAAATTATGATGATATAATTTTAAATATAAACAATGCTTTAATAGACTATAAAGCAAAGAATGACTTGTCAGCTATTTATGACTTAACGGAGAAGGACATATATAAAATAGTATTAGAAGGGGAAATTGATAAGGATTTTTTAATTAATACTTCAGTGCTGCATGAAAAGTTGAAATATCAATTTTATTTTGTAAAAGTAGAGGATAATACGGAAAGAAGAATAGATTATAAAGCTTTAGCCACTGAATATACACTAAAAGGTTTATTTGTTAAAAAGATGTTAATGAAAATAGAAGCTGCTGCAGATGAAACTGAAAAATTTAAGCTTAAAAAAGCTCTAAAGTTTGGACTGGATGCATTGGAACTTAGGGAGGTAAGCCTTCAATGATAATCAAAAAATTAAATATTAAAAGCTTTGGGAAACTGAAGAATATTAAAATACAATTGAAACCGGGATTAAATATAATTTATGGTACCAATGAAGCAGGAAAAAGCACTATGCAGCATTTTATGAAGGCTATGTTTTATGGAATGAATTCTTTAAAAAAGAATATTAGAGATAATGAAAGAAAAAGATTTATGCCTTGGGACGGTTCTAGAACGGAAGGTAGTTTGATATTTGAAGATGATAACGGCAAAGAATATGTTATTGAAAGAAGCTTTGGCAATCAAAAAAAAGAAGATGAAGCTGTAATTTATAATTGGATTACCGGTGAGAAAGCTGTACATATGGATAACTATTTCCCCGGAAATGAGATTATCGGTTTAGGAGAAGAAGCTTTTGAAAAGACGTTGTTCATAAAACAACTCGGTGCAAAAATAGACAGAGATAAAGATGACGAAATAATGAAACGACTTATTAACCTTCATGAGAGCGGAGAAGAGGATACATCATATCATAAGGCAGAAATGCTTTTAGAAGCCTATAAAAAATCCATAATAAGCACAAGAAAAAATGGAAGAATGGACGAGCTTCAGGAAAAAATTAATGCTTTAAAAGATGAAAAGGTTGAATTGGAAAAGCTATACTGTGAAAATGTTGACGACAGCTTAAGGTTAAATAGTATAAAAGCGTCAATAGAAAAAATAGGAGCAGAAATTGAAATACTGCAGAAAGAAAAAAATAGTTTAAGAATATGGATGAGTAATGTTAATAAAAATGATGCTTTTAATATAGAAGAAATTCAGGACATTGATAGCCACATCCAAGAATTAAAAGACAGGTTAAATGATGAAACTTTGGTGGATTATAGTGAAGTTATGAGCAGTATTGAGAATGAGTTCACTATGCTTAAAGATGGAACTCAAGAATTGGAAAATTTAAAACTACAGCATGCTCAAATACAAAATGAAAAATATGCCTTGCAGGAAAAACTCATAAAATACAAAGGCTTTCAAGATTTGGAGGAAAACATTGAACTTAAATTTGCAAATATTCAAGGTGAAATGAAAGAAAAGCAGGAACGTTTGAAGACTGTACAAGAATTGCATGTAATGCAGTTAAGTCTGCAAGGTGAAGAAGCTTATAAAAAAAGAAAAGCTTCTGTGCAGAAGCTGACTAATAGTAAAAGGCAAGGCTTTTTATCAATTGCAGTAGGCAGTTTGCTTGTAGGTTTGGGAATATTGGGAGCTATAAAAGCCAGTGCGCTGTTATTAGCAATGGGAGTATTAGGATTTGGCTTAATTCTATACGCTGTTATTCGTTTAGATAGCTTGAATAAGAGAAACCGAGAAATTCGTTTCTTAGAGGAAGAACGAGAGCATCAAAAGGA
Organism: Bacillota bacterium; assembly: GCA_023417975.1. Lineage (GTDB taxonomy): Bacteria > Bacillota > Clostridia > Clostridiales > Clostridiaceae > JAEZDX01. The sequence continues at coordinate 9,962 of JAEZDX010000299.1, read as the reverse complement.
AAGCAGTGATAACGAAGAAAAGGAAATTCTGTCTCAAATTAACAAATTAAATAAATATTTAGATTTTCTTTTAAATCACTGTGACTGTGTTGAACCGGAGGAGTTTTATGAAAAACTAAGGTCTTACAAAGCTTTAGAAAACAAGGACAAGCAAATGGAAGTACAATTAGGCAGCATGGAAAGTGATATAGTAAGAAAAGGCGAAAGGCTTCTGCAGTTAAAAGCAGAGCTTGAAAAGGATATTTTAGGCTTTGAGACAGATATAGAATTAGCACAGTTAAATTCAAAGCATTTAGCTTTAGAAAAAGAAAAGAAGGATATAGAGTACAATATCTTAATGAGAATCAAAGGTAAGCGTGAGCTATGGATGGTAGATGGTGATATAGCTCAGTGCTTGTCAGAAGTGGAAGAACTTAAGTTGAACTATAATTGTGCGAACATAGCTGAAAAAGTAATGAAGGAAGCCTTTGAGGAGATACAGCAGAACTTTGCACCACAGCTTAATAGCGAAGTGGGAGCTATACTTAGTGGAATCACCAGAGGAAAGTATGAAGAGGTTAAGATATCTTCAGATTATGAAATCAATATTTTGGAAAGTAATAATAGAAGAGAACTGGATTATTTCAGCAGCGGTACTTTAGATCAGATTTACTTGGCGTTAAGACTAGGTTTGTGTAATATGATTTTCCAGCATAGGCAAGTGCCTATAATAATGGATGATGCTTTTACCCAATATGATGCCAAAAGGTTAGATATGGTAATGAAGTTTTTAAAAAGCTATTCAATGACTCATCAAGTAATAATCTTTACTTGTAGGGAACTGCCGGGGTATGAATGTATAGATCTAGATGAATTGAATAGTGTGAGTAATTGTTTGAAACAATAAAGTTCTGTTTATTATATTTATAAATATGATATAATAGTATAAAATAAATTTGTGAGGTGATTTTTATGGAAAATTCATATATCAAGAGCCAAAATAATTTTATTTCCAAAACTATGCTTACTATGGCTTTAGGACTACTGGTTACATTTATTACGGCAATAGCTGTACCGCAGTTCATCAGCATCGATATTTTAGCAGGTCCAATCATTTTTGTTGCTTTTGCTGCTGAGGTAATTATAGTTATATATCTTTCAAGAAGAATTGAAAGACTAAGTATTGAAGCCGCCAGAATGTGGTTTTATGTATATTCAATCATTAATGGATTTTCATTAAGCATAATTCTTTTAGCTTATGGATATCAGACATCTGCTACTGCTTTTCTTTTGGCAGCATTGATGTTCTTTAGCTCGGCTATGATAGGTATGACTACGAAGAGAGATTTATCTACCTTAGGCAGGGTATTAATAATGGGAGTTATCGGGTTAATTCTTATTGGTTTAGTTCAGATTTTATTCCCTTCAGTTTTTGCCGGTATGAACATGCTGATAGCATTACTTGGCATCGGTATATTTTGCGGTCTTACTGCCTATGATATGCAAAAGGTAAAGTATTTTCATCAGAGGGGATATAATGTTGATGCTGTAGCTTCTCAGAAGTTTGTTATTATAGCAGCATTAACCCTGTACCTGGATTTCATAAATATATTCGTTTATGTATTAAGACTGTTAAGAGGCAGAGATTAATAACTATAAACAATAAGAGACCGAATCAACGGCCTCTTATTGTTTGTTTTATTCCCATTCTTCGATGTTTTCCATGCCTCCAAAATGATTTACCGCCCATTGGATAGCTTCATCAGCATCATCGAATTCCTTATTGGTATTGCTAACATACAATGATTCTCCATCTTCTTCGAAGGATTGTATGTATACTTCTCTTATACCGTCTGTTAATCTGATTTCTCCATTTTGTTCAAGCCCATCCACCATCTCCTGCATAAATTCATCATCACACATCAGTAGGCCCCCCTGTTATTTTAATTCATATGATAATATATGACAGGAGTAAAAAGTTATATAACAATAAATTGTGAAAAATACAAAAACTTTAGCAAAAGTATTTATTTCATGTTGAGCTTGAAATTATATATATTATAGTAGTCGTTTTTATATGAAATAAAAACTTCACCGGTACGCTGGTTGTAAACTGCTGAATAAACAGTGCTTTGTTCCTTAACATCGCTTAACAGCTTTAATGCTGTGGTTTCATTCATGTCTCTATAGTGCTCTTTTAAGTAATCATGAGCTGTATCATATCTTTTATGTCCTTTGCCGCCTTTATCAGGCTGTGATAAATAGAAATTAGTAACAGCTTGAAATTTATCAAGAGATGGAACAACTGAAAGTTTTCCTTCTATGTACTCGGCTACGGCAGAATTACCATAGGCATCACTGATAAAATAATGTACCGTTCCATCAAAACAGTTATATTTCTCAAGCAGTTCTATAGCCTCCTTTAAGTTGGAGGCCTTATCAAGCAGCAAGCGTAAAACCTGCCATCGACCTAGAGTGGATTTTTCAGCATCTATATTTATGTCTTCATTAGGAACATTTAAAGTAGCCACGCACAGACCCTTTTCGTTCATTCCATCTCTCGGCATGTAAGGCGACCGCAGTAGAGGAGTTCTATTGCCATATTGTCTGAACAGTGTTTTTAGCTGCTCGTTGTCATCAGTGCAGCCTAAAATAGGTATTTCCACAATGGAAATGGAGGCATATCCGTTTGGAGGATCAGTCTGAAGTACAAGTATAGGATGATTACCTTTAATGTCAAGATTTCTCCCAAATAATGCAGCACCTTGTTCATTTATGGCGGAAAAAGCTGTACATTCATCATAACCGTCATAGGAATTTATATCATATATGTCATATTTAAAAACCGGTGTAGTGGAGTTAGAAGTGAATGGAACAGATGTATTCTTATCTATAAAATAATACAATTGATTTAAATCCTTTGAACCGTTTTTAATGAAATCATCCAGCTTGTAATTCAGTTCATATTTCATAGAATATACACCGGCATTTCCTATAGGTTTTAAGCTTCCTAATGTTCGAAATCTATTTATCTTTGTTTCAATTAAAGGGTAAGAGTAAATAAACATAATAAGCATTAGTAAAAACATAAATATTTTTCTTGTTTTAGTACGTGATGAAGTTTTTTTATACATAAAAAACCTCCAAAAGAGGAATATCAGTGCTAAGCACTGCATTTAATTATATTTTTCTTTCCCTTAGGTTATGACAATTTATATTTTAGATTAATATATTACTCCTTAGTAACTTTGTATTGAATGAAAAATACTATTGAGTTATTTAAAAATCGTGATAAAATAGATATGGTCGGCATTTCGGTATAATAAACCGGTAGATGAACCAATATACAAGTAAAGATTTATAAATCGACTTATATCCTTATAGGAATGAGAGCGAGGGGGATTACAATGTTAAAACAAAATACGAGACGTAAACTAGATACAAGAATGCTTACTACTGTGGGAATTCTATCAGCCGCTACAATTATATTGGGGTCAACGGGTTTAGGGTTTATTCCTCTTCCCATGTTAAAGCTTACAATAATGCATATCCCTGTAATAATAGGAGCTATTATTGAAGGACCAATAGCCGGAGGATTGGTTGGATTAATGTTTGGACTTTTTAGTATATTCCAGAATATATCAAATCCAAATCTTTTATCTCCTGCTTTCTATAATCCTTTGGTATCGGTTGTACCAAGGATATTAATAGGAGTAGTGGCATACTATGTGTATAAATTGGTGTCAAGATTTAATAGTCAGGCCGGTGTAGCAGCAGGGGCTGCTCTTGGTTCATTGACTAATACTGTAGGAGTTCTTTCAATGATATACATATTATATCTTAAGGAATACGCTGCAGCGAAAAATTTAAGTATAGGGGCTGCTATTAATGCTATGCTAGCGGCAGGTTTCACAAATGGAATACTCGAAGCCATCCTTGCGGCTTTTGTAACAGTACCTGTAGTACATGCCGTAAGAAAAATAATGAAATAATAGTTTTTAAGGTCTGACAGAAAAAATGTTGCTGTCAGGCCTTTTTTATTTTATAAGTAATAGTAGAGAAAATTATTTAGAATAGAGGTTCTTTTGATATTGGTTTTTTGTCATTAAAAATAAAATCACCTAATTGTCTTGCTGTAGTTTTGATATCAGGATACGGGCTTAAATACCATATGCCGTTTTTTACCAGAGACTTGCAATATCCATCAAGAGGAAATCTCTGCATTTCTATATTGTTGATTGATGATAAAATGATTGAGGAGCCTATGGCTATCATGTCTGTTGATTCAATATTACTCTGCAAATAGGGAGTAGCTGAACTTATCAACGAATTGAAGCCTCCTATGCCACCTTGCTTTACTTTTACAAAGAGCTCACTTAATACTCTTCTTTGACGCATAGATCTATCAAAATCCCCTGCACCGAATTTTCTGATTCTGGCATAGGCTACGGCTTGTGTGCCATTGAGCTTTTGCATACCACCTTCATTCAAATATGAAGGTTTTTTATTTTGCAGTTGACATAATTCTTTAGTCCATTTATTTATCTCTTTTACTTCCTTTTCTTCTACGTTTATAGTTACTCCGCCAACACTATCAATAATTTTTGACAATCCGAAGAAATCTACTGTTATATAATCTCTTATGTCCAAATCTAAATTTTCATTTATTGTTTTCACTGCCAGTGAGGGACCGCCGAAGGCATAGGCTTCATTAATTTTTGACTTTTCATGACCTTGAATTGTGACATAAGTATCTCTTAAAATGGAGGTGACCTTCAGCTTATTTCTCATATTGTCGAGAGTTACAATCATAATTGAATCCGAATGTGGAGGATCATTAGGGTTTCTTCCTGTGTCGATACCAAAAATTGCTATATTTCTGATGCTGGTATCTTCCTTGGCAGATACCCAAGGATGTATTCCCAACTCTTCATTAGTAAGAGGAAGAGGAACTTTTTCAATGTTATTTATATTGAAATAAACATAAGCAATTGTTATAACCAAAAACAAACATATACCTGCACATATAACCGAGAGACTTTTTTTAAAAGCATGATTTTTTAGCATAATGCCCCTCCTGTTGACATACATATTCTTATTATAATGATGTATTTTGTATTAAAGTGTCTATTTCCTATTAAAATTGTAACCATAATGATAAAATTTTATGTGAAAGTCAAATAGCTATTGACTTACACAATATAATATAATTAAATTAAATTGTGGGAAAAATATGTGACAGAAACTATGGTTGCTTAAAGGGGGACAAGCTACAGTGCTTAGTTATAATAACAAAAAAATAGCATTTAAGTCAAAGAATACCAAGAAATTTGTAATAACTACCGTTGCTGCGGCAGTTGTATTGTGGTTTTCGGTTGGATTAGGAGTACATTTATATAATTCTTCAGGGAATGAGTCCACAGTTGCGTATGCAAATGTACCCGTGACAAATTCAAATATATCGGGAGAAGGCTCTGTAAATGGAGGAACAAAAGTTGTAAAGCCATTAACCGGAACCGTAAAAGGTGATGGAAAAAGTGTTGGAACTTTGAAAGACTATGAAGTTAAATTTGAAGATATATATAAGAAGGATGGAGTAAAAACTGCCTTTTTAACCTTTGATGATGGACCTACTAAAAATATAACTCCACAAATATTGGATATTTTAGACAGATATAATATTAAAGCTTCGTTTTTCATTGTTGGAAATATGGCCGAGAAGTATCCTGATATGCTAAAAAGAGAGTATGAAAGTGGACATGCAATAAATTTACACAGTTATAGTCATGATTATAATTATATTTACAGCTCTGCAGAAGCTTTTCAAGGTGACTTGGAAAAAAATATTGATGCTGTAAAGAGAGCACTAGGCGAAGATTTTTCAACGAGAATTTACCGTTTTCCAGGTGGAAGCTATGGCAAGACAAGAGAACCGTACAAACAGCAATTGGCTAATCTTGGATATGTACATATAGATTGGAATGCTCTTACGAAGGATGCAGAAAATATAAACGACAAAGGTCACAAAAGAGCTCGAACAGCTCCCGAACTCTTGGAAGAATTAAAGAAAACTATAGCGGAATCAGGGAATCCTGAGGATCTGGTTATACTTATGCATGATGCGGCTACAAAGCAGCCAACTGCAGATGAACTGCCACATGTAATAGAGTATTTAAAGTCTCAAGGGTATAATTTTAAAACTATGAAGTAGACAAGCATTAAAAAATAAAAACAGGGCGTAGCAGCCCTGTTTTTATTTTTAAAATATTGTACGAAGCGAAAGAAAGTAAAAGCCGGTAGAAATACCATATAAGCCTAAGGCTGTGATAGTAGCAAAATATGTCTCTGTAAATTTCCGATGCATGCGGTCAGCTCTATCACCTAGAAGCACGAAGACACCATGAAATAAGAACTGAAGAGTCAGAAAAATTAATGTGATAACCGAAATTGTTCTTATAAATGGGAGAAAGACTAATGCTAATATATATAAAATACCAACTAATATTGATGTTTTGTATTCCTTCATATAGTACATGCCTCCAATTTGAATTTATAACTACATATTATCATACGCTGTTTTAAGAGACAATGCTATAATTTTTACATATTTGTTTTAACATATGATGAAGGTGCATATTATATAGTGGTTAGAAATATTTACCATATATGAAATAATACTTTGACTGATTTAATTATTACGCAGATTAGAATAAAACATTGGATTTACGGTGAGAAAGGAGGGTAAACATGATAAAAACAAGGGCAATCGATGTGAGTTTTTGGAATGATGAATTCATAACAAATCTATCACCTTTAGAAAAATATTTTTATAGTTATCTAATTACTAACCCTCGGGTTTCAAAATGCGGAATATATAAATTAGATATCACTTCTGCCTCCAAGGAATTATCTGTAGATGAAGAATTAGTAGTTAAAATGTTAGGATTTTTCCAGAGCTGCGGAAAGTTAATATATGCAGGTGATACTGACGAAATATTTCTGATTAACGGCTATAAATATAATATGAGTCAGCTGGATAGCAAGGAATGTAATATTGTGAATATGGAGTTAAAAGCAATAAGAAGTTCAATGCTTAAACGATTATTCTATGGCATTTGTAAAGATAAATGTAGTATGGGGCAGGAAGTACTGGAATGTATATTCAAGGGTATTCAGTTATAGTGATTATATATGAGACGGAGAATTCCGTCTTTTTTATTATATGTAACTATATAAATATACATATAGTTATATATAACTTTGTGTTAGGTGTTTTTTATTGGATTCACTGATATTTGATATAGAGCATGACTAAATAAAGAAATTATGGTAAAATATACATAGAGTTTATTTGTTATGAAATATGGATTCTATATAGAAAGAAAGCTATTGAACACATTCAAATGGAGGTAAAATTAATATGATTGAAAACTCTTTGAACACTGAAGCACATTGCCTTTTTTGTAATTATGACCGTGCTCGTCACATATGTGAGAATGATTATGCTTATGCCATCTATGATAGCTTCCCTGTGAACAGAGGGCATGTACTTGTCATACCTAAGAGGCATTTTGAAAGTTTTTTCGAGGCATCGGAAGAAGAAATGACGGCCATTTATAAAATAATTAAAGAAGTAAAAGAAAGAGTAGATTGGGACTACAGACCCGAAGGATATAATATTGGAATCAATATTGGTAAAGCAGCAGGCCAAACAATAGAGCATGCACATATACATATAATACCGAGGTATAATGGAGATGTGGAAAATCCACAGGGAGGTATTAGAAATTTAAAAAGAGCCTTGGTAGAATACTACGGATAAAATAAATTTTGTAAAAAACTTAATGCTATATAGAACACACTAAAAGTCTTACATTGCGCTGAGCAAGAATATCCAATCTTCAAGGATTTCTTGCGATGACGGAATGTAATAGACTTTGTGTGTTCTATATGTTAAGAAACTAGGTAAATTCAAATGTGCCTAGTTTTATTTTTTGAATATTGAGGAGGGGAAATGATGATAATCAAAATAATACTCATACTTGTATCAGTCATTGTAACATTTTTTCATCTGGTTCTCATAAGAGCACAGAAGGTAAAATGGATTAATCTGACGAAACCGCTAATTATCCCAAGTATACTACTTTATTATATTTTAGCTGCTTCTCAAATTAATATTGTAATCATAACAGCCCTTCTTCTCAGCCTTCTAGGGGATATACTGCTTATGCAAGAAATCCATCTTTTTAAATTTGGGCTAATTAGTTTTGCAGCAGCACATATCAGTTATACTCTTTATTTTCTATTCAATAGTATTAAAGGCATAGAAACCGTACAGTATGCAGTACTGCTTCTACCCTATGCAGTTCTATGTGTTTTCATTTATGCTAAGCTGTTAAAAAAGTCAACTTTTATGAAGGCATATTTTGTTGCTTATATGGTGATTATTGCAACAATGAGCTATTGGAGTTTATGTATGGTATTTGCAAAAGGAACATTGCAAATTTGGATGACGTTTATAGGATCTTTAAGTTTTATAGTCTCTGACGGTGCCTTGGCTTTTGGGTTAATAAATGGAGAAAAAAAGAATAACCCAATAATTGTAATGGCTACTTATGCTGCTGCACAGTTATTAATAGTTTCAGGCTTGCTGTGAATTAAATTGAGGAATAAAGGATTTATAATTATATATATCTATGGTAAAATTGTTGTGTCGGAAAATCATATTATATAAGTTGCTTTTGAAGCAGAATTTATGAAATGTGTAAATCCATATTTATATAGTAGGTGACTTGGTATAATAAAACGTCTAATTTAAATTATATTGGAATTATTAGGAGGAAGTATGATAAAAAATATAGTTTTTGATATAGGCAATGTGCTTCTTGAGTTTAATCCTGAACAATATCTTAGAAGCTTTGGATTGGAAAGAAAAATAGAGGATGAGATATTTAGAAGGATATTCAAAAGCCCATATTGGCCGGAGTTGGATCGCGGAACTATAAACGAAGAAAAGGCAATACAGCTGATGATTAATGATTCCAGGGATTTGGAAACAGAAATAAGATTGGTTATGGAAAACTGGATTGATATGCTGACTCCTAAAGCAGAAAGTATAGAAATTTTAAAGGAGTTAAAAAACAAAGGGTATAATATTTATGTATTATCAAATTTTCATGAGAAGGCATTTAAAAGAGTCAGCTCTGAAAATGACTTTTTCACCTTACTTGATGGAGAGGTTATTTCTTACAAAATAAAATTAATTAAACCTGAAAAAGAAATATATGAGTATTTACTGAATAAATACAAATTAAATCCGGAGGAAACTCTATTTATTGACGATGTAAAGGAAAATATTGATGGTGCGGAAGTCCATGGCATTTCAACCTTTTTATTTGATAATACGGCATCACTGAAATCCTATTTATGTGAGAAAAAAATAATATAATTACTATATTAAGATTCAAGGGGATTAAAACTCAGAAGAACCCTTGAATTTTGTTTTACATTTGCAGAAAATTTTATTATTATATATTTGGATGGTATACACTTTGTGAAAAACATATTACATTAAACTATTACAAAAATTCATGAAGATTGAATATTTTGTGACAGCTAAATATAAGTTTTTTAATGCAAAGTATATAGTTTGGCGAAATGGGGAGATAACTAAATGAAAAAACTGAAGATATTGGCAGCTGCGGCTGTTTTTACGATATTTATCACAAGCACAGCATATGCGGCGGAACCCAATATAAGTCCCGGTTGTGCTTATATTGTTATAGATGCAAAAACAGGACTGGTAGTGGCGGAAAAAGATGCAGACTCAAAGCTTCGTCCAGCCAGTACTACGAAGATTATGACGGCTATTATAGCATTAGAAAATGGTGAGTTGAATCAGGAGATGAAGGTTTCAAAGGAGGCTGTATACGATATCGGACCGGGTGGTATGAACATCGGAATCATGCCTAGCGAGACAGGAC
>JAEZDX010000189.1 GCA_023417975.1 Bacillota bacterium | reverse complement strand
GAGGTGAGTATATCCATACATTCCTTTAAGTCATCCTTTGGTATTGTAAAAGAGATATTTACTTGTCCTCCAATTGGTGCGGTTTGACTTATCATATCTATACTTATTTTCTTATCGGCAATATCTTCAAATAATCTGGATAAAATATTAATATCTGCTTCAGCATTTTTTATAGTTACCGAAATATCCTCATTACTCGTAGCTATCCCTGTAATAGGTTTACTTTCCATGGCTTCAACCTCCTTAATAACTGTTCCCTTGATGGAGCTGTTACTTAGACCAACATATATAGGAATTCCATACTTTTCTCCAAGCTCTATGGACCTCGAATGCATTACCTGCGCCCCTAGGCTGGCCAATTCCAGCATTTCTTCATAATGTATGTGATTCAGCTTCTTAGCATTTTTTAGTTTTCTCGGATCGGCACAATATATTCCGTCAACATCTGTATATATCTCGCTTATTCCTCCAAGCTTATATGCAAGGGCAACTGCTGTTGTATCTGAACCGCCTCTGCCTAAGGTCGTTATATTGCCATCATCATTTATGCCCTGAAACCCAGCTACTATTACGATCTTATCCTCTTGAAGATTATCCTTAATCTTTTGTACATCAATATCTTGAATTAGTGCCTTTCCATGCTGTCCTGTAGTAAGTATGTTAAGCTGATAAGCGGTAAAACTTACTGCTTCTTCCCCCAAAGCTTTAACTGCCATTGCCAGTAATGCACTAGACACCATTTCTCCTGTTGATAACAATGCATCCATTTCTCTTTTGTCCGGTTGTTCCGACACTGCTTTAGCCAGAGCTATAAGGTCGTCTGTAGTATCTCCCATAGCGGAAACTACTACTACCATTTTCTCCCCCTGCCTTTTTCTTCTAACTACAGTTTCTGCCACCTTCTTAATTTTTTCCGTAGTAGCTACTGAACTTCCACCATATTTTTGTACAACTATTCCCATATTAAGCCCCCTAATTTATAGTATTAATCTCAATGCGGTCACCAAGAGCTTTAAGGTTGTCTTTACCCAAAAACAAATGCAGCAAAGGAACACCTTTGCTGCATAAGATAGTCATCTTAACACAACCATGTGCACCTTGTAGCTCTCCACCGTAATCGATCGGTGACAACTCAGCATATATTATATGATGAGCCAGAAAAAGCTTCTGCCGAAGCACCTTCTTCGGCCACAATTCCTTTTTTCATGCATCACTGCCTGCCGGCTAAACATGAATACTATTAATTGTAGCACCTCTACCCTAGGTATTATTATTAAATTACGTATATATTAGCATAATTATACATACTATGCAAGAACTTTTTATAAAAATAGACTTCCCCTTATTCAGTACTTTTCGGTACAGTTCTCAGCCTCTTACTTCTGCCTCCAAGCAGAGCTCTGTGCCAATTAAGAACAGCATAAAATGTTCATCTATCTCTTAATCTGAATTTTTTATCTTTTCTTCCCACCAAAAAATTCCTCAAACGACTGAGTCATATACTTATAATCCTCTACTCCCCCAAGTTCCCTTACGGAATGCATAGCGAATATGGACATTCCTACATCTACAGACATTATAGGCATATGTGCTGATGCTATAGGTCCTATAGTAGTACCGCCTCGTTCGTCTGAACGATTAGTAAACCTTTGTACCGGTATATTTGCCCTCCTGCAGAGCAGCTCGTATGCTCCGGAAGTAATACTATCGGAAGTATATTTCTGTGCACCGCTTATCTTTATAACCGGACCTTCGTTTATATATGCACGATTTACAGGATCATATTTTTCAGATACTGTTGGGTGTACAGCATGGGTCTGATCGGCTGAAATCATAAATGACTTTGCGTATGCTCTGAATAAATCTTCTCTAGTCTTCCCAAGAGATAACAGAATCCTCTCCAAAGCATGAGGTAATACTTCCGAATCGGCACCTTGTCTTGTTGCGCTTCCTACCTCTTCATTATCAAAGCATGCCAATACATTTATAGCTTCACTTCCAGCTACCGATGTAAATGCTTTTAAGGATGCATGTACACTTGCTAAATTATCCAGCCTTCCTGAAGAGATAAATTCATTACGAAGTCCCATTATTGTTCCCTTTGCAAATTCATAAAGAAAAAGATCATAGTCCAATATTTTTTCTTCCTCTATGTTAAGTTCAGAGGACAAAAGAGCTGTGATGTAATTTTTCTTCCCCGAATTTATTGTATCCAGAGTCATAAGCGGAAGCATATGTCTTTGAGGATTTAAGCTTACTCCTTCATTTACATTTCTGTTCAAATGTATTCCTAGATTGGGTATTATAAGAATAGGTCTTTTTATATTAACGAAGTATTGCTTTGGTAAAAAATCATCTGCAGCTACAGTGACTCTCCCTGCAGTCGACAGAGGTCTATCCAGCCATGTATTCATTATCGGCGCCCCATAAACCTCAGTATTTAAAGTAATATATGTGCCCTCAGTAGTTATTTCCGCTCTTGGTTTAAGCTTAAAGCTCGGTGAATCCGTATGAGAGCTTATTATTCTAAAGCCTTCCTGCTCAACTTCACCCATTCCAATATTAAAGGCAAAGATTGCAGAATCATTTTCCTTTAAGTAATACTTTCCTCCTTTCTCTATATTCCACGGTTGCTCCTTATGAAGTTCTGCATACCCGCTGTTTTTCAATTCAGCTTCAACATTCAATACTGCATGAAAAGCAGTAGGACTTTCATAAATAAAATCAAGCAATTCATTTGCCAATTGCTGTGCTGTTGTCATATCTTTCCCCTCCTACGTTAATTTTGAAAACTTTAGTTGAAATTTTTACATTTTAAAAGGATAATTGTATGTATATAGTATAACAAATTTTATCATATACTATATGCATTGAGTATTTCAATGCCGAATCTTATCAAGAGGTGATTTTGTTGTTTTCTAGATTTTTAATTAAGCTTTTTATAAAAGACAGTGAAAGAATTGAGGATTTAAAAGTTCGTACAGCCTATGGATTTTTTTCCGGCATGATAGGTATCATTATTAATTTAATTTTATTTGCGGTGAAATTATTCGTAGGACTAATAAGCAGCAGTATTGCAATTACCGCTGATGCCTTTAACAATTTAAATGACAGTGCCTCATCACTTATCACTATAATAGGCTTTAAGCTTTCCAATGCCCCTGCAGATGAAGAACATCCCTTCGGTCATGGGAGAATTGAATATATATCCGCTTTTATTGTTTCGCTGATGGTTCTTTTAGTAGGCTTTGAATTCGTAAAATCCTCCTTTGACAGAATCATTCATCCTACACATCTTAGCTTTGAAATAATACCTTTCACCTTAATTGTTTTGTCTATCGGTGTTAAGATATGGCTTTCAAAATTTAATGGTTTCGTGGGTGAAAGAATTAATTCTGCAGCACTAAAGGCATCTTCCTTTGATGCTTTAGGAGATGTAATAATTTCCGCCGTTACAGCCCTCACACTGCTCTTATCCAGATTCACTTCACTTGCCGTTGACGGTTACATGGGAATGCTTGTAGCCATATTTATATTATATTCCGGCATAAAACTTGCCAAAGAAACCTTAAATCCTATTTTGGGTGAACCACCGGATCCAAAGCTTGTTAAAGCCCTAAAGGAAGGGGTTCTGTCCTATGAGCATATAAGCGGTACACATGACCTTATAATACATAATTATGGTCCGGGGAAATTTATAGCTACAATTCATGCTGAAGTTCCATCGGATATAGATATAGTAAAAATTCATAACATAATTGACGACGCAGAAAGAGAATTATCCAAGAAGCTAAATATTATCCTTGTTATTCATATGGACCCAATAAATGTTGACAATAAAGAAATCAACGAAACCCGTAAGCAGGTATGGTCTATATTGAGCAACTTTACAGAAATAAAATCTCTGCATGATTTTAGAATTATCGGAGAAGGCGAACATAAAAATATAGTATTTGATATCGTCGTAGATTCTTGCAAAAAAATGTCTGCAATAAATGAAGAAAATTTAAAAGCAGCTATAAATACTTCCGTAAAAAAAATCTATCCTCTATATAATTGTGTTGTAACATTGGATAAAGACTTTTCCGACTTATGATATGCCAAAAGGGATTGCTCCCGCAATCCCTTTTGTTTATCTAGCCTTTTATTACCTTCAATATTTCCTGTTCTACCTTATTAATATCCGGCACATAGCTCTTCATCAGCTTCAATTTCCCTGTAAAGCTGTATCTACCCAATGCTGCCGGAATAATTACACTTTCTCCACTCTTAATATTCACACTGCCTCCTTGGTAATCAATAATTCCGTTTCCTTCCGCACATGTGAAGATAAAGAATCTCTCCGTATCACTTTCCTCAGTAAAAGAAGCATTTACTTCATAGGTTTCTAAGGAAAATTCCTTAGAGAGACAATGATACGTTTTGTTGTACCCGTTCCTTTCCAACTTAAGACCAACACTCTTTTTTCCAATAAGCTTTAAATCCACAACATCTAATGCTTTTTCAACATGAAGCTCTCTTCCTCTGTTGTAATCATAAACTCTATAAGTAGTGTCACTATTCTGCTGTATTTCAGCTATAATAGCACCCTCACATATAGCATGCATCAGTCCGCTCTTTATAAAATAAATATCACCTTTTTGAATACTTACCTTATTCATATATTCTTCCAAGGTTCCTTCTTCTATTGACTTTCTGAACTGTTCCTTTGTACATCCTTCCTTCACACCTACAATTAGTGAAGCTCCTTCTTTTGCATCCATTACATACCAAGCTTCGGTTTTTCCCGGCTCCTTCTCTACCCTAAACCCATATTCATCATTTGGATGCACCTGTATAGATAATTTATCATTGGAATTAATAAGCTTCAAAAGCAGCGGAAAGCTATCCTTTGGAAGCTTTGTTCCGATAACTGCATCTCCCTTCTGAGCTATTAGTTCGTCAAGCTTCATGTTTTCATACTCGCCGTTGGCTACAATACTAGTGCCATGAGGATGACATGCCACATCCCAGCTCTCGCCGATATTTCCTTCCGGTAAATCATCCTTAAACTTCTCTAGGTCTCTTCCTCCCCATATTTTTTCGAAATATATGCTTCTAAATTTCAACGGATACATATTGAAATCATCCTTTCGTGTGCTAAATTTATTGTATTAATAGCTGTTTAATAGCTGTCATATATGGATTTTAACTTTAATCCACTTTTTATTTTATCATAGTCAGCGTCTATAGAGAATTGTTCTTTGCTTATTGTTATCTCTATTGTTTCCCCTCCGCAAATATCAAAATAGTTATCACTAAAAACAACATCAAAACCTTCAATAGAAAGTTCTACGTTTTTTGCAAGCTGCTCGGCTTCAACAGTGACAGAATAGAAACTATCTTTTTCTTCTATATAGCTTTGAAGCATAGGATTTTTGAATTCGTAATGCTTTGGTCTTGTAAACAGGACAGTTCCACCGCTTATTGCCTTTTCATTAACTATAAGCTTATATTCAATATAGTATTCTCTCAATTTCTCTTCCCCATCAATCAAGTCGCTAAAATCCCTTTCCATAAAACCTGCTGAGCTTAATGGTTCTACTTGTATATCTGCTGCTTCCCCAACGATAACGGTTGAGTCACCGTCCCTAAGATTCCATAGAATTTTACCGCATACTCTTTCCATGGACTCATTTGTTATATGCAGTGAAACCTTAGTTCCCTCATCAACTGCCGATAAAAGAATAGGAGAAAAGAATCTCTTTGCACCATAATGAAGAGCCTTCCATCTTCCATAATAGTCTATACTTGACCAGGATGCTACCGGCCAAATATCATTAAGCTGCCAATAAATAGCTCCCATACATCTTCCACGGTTTCTCCTCCAGTGTTCTACTCCATACCTTAAGCCTTCAGCTTGGACTATCTGAGAAAGATATATTACATTCTCTAAGTTTCTTGGAAACTTGTAATACTGAGATATATAATATAGTATATTTTCATTACCGCTGTCGCATTTTTGGTGATTTTCCATCACATATGAAAATATGTTTCTATCTTCCGGAAGCGTAAAAGACTCTATAGTCTTTATACTTGGAAAAGCCTCTATTCCGAATTCTGACATAAACCTTGGAAATCTATTTCTGTAGTCCGTAAAAGGCTTCCTTCCATGCCATATACTCCAGTCATGCATGTCACCGTAATTCTCATCATTGGATCTGTCAAAAGATCCGAAGGAGGATGGTGATGACGGCCAATAGAAGGTTTCGGGATCATATTGCTTTAACAGCTCAGGCATTACATATTCGATTTGCTTAATATAGTCGG
>JAEZDX010000251.1 GCA_023417975.1 Bacillota bacterium | reverse complement strand
CTCACTATCATTCCTTTTAGATAGTTTTCAATTAATTTAACACCGATTCATCATTTATATTTGTAAAACCACAGTGTTGTCTTTAATTATAATATGAATACAAACTTACTTCAATATGCTTAAGGATACAGCTATAAAACTGCATTGATACAATTTTCAAATACATACATTTTATGGTGAAAAAAGGGCATAATTAACTAATAAGAAAGTGCATATAATAATATGAAGAAAAATTTATATAAAATATAAGAAAATACAGGACAATTAAGCCAATAATATGATTTCATCAGTTGACATTGTTTTCATGATTTAATATGATTTAA
Organism: Bacillota bacterium; assembly: GCA_023417975.1. Taxonomy (GTDB): domain Bacteria; phylum Bacillota; class Clostridia; order Clostridiales; family Clostridiaceae; genus JAEZDX01. The sequence continues at coordinate 4,296 of JAEZDX010000251.1, read as the reverse complement.
TAAGTAGGAATTTATGAAATTATGGGTATAACTGTGTTCGATATACATGCTACATGTTCTGCAATAGATGTGAAATACTAGATAAGCAAAGAGGTGCTATATGGAAAGAAAAAGAAATATATCTATGGCAGTTATAAAGAGACTGCCTAAATACCACAGATATCTACGGGAAATGCTAAACAATGATGTAGACAGAATATCATCCAAAGACTTAAGTGAAAAGATCGGATTTACGGCGTCTCAGATAAGACAGGATTTAAATTGTTTCGGTGATTTTGGACAGCAGGGTTATGGCTACAATGTAAAAGAATTATATAATCAAATAAGTGGGATACTTGGTTTAACTAGAGACTACAAGACTGTAATCATTGGTGCAGGAAATATTGGGCAGGCAATTGCCAATTATACTAGGTTCGATAAGCTTGGATTTGAACTTCAAGGTATCTTTGATGCTAACCCAAAACTTATAGGATTAAAGATAAGGGATGTTGAAATACATGATATAGACAACCTACAGCATTTCTTGATGCATAATCCCATAGATATAGGAATTATATGTGTTCCTAGAATTAATGCACAGAAGGTATGCGATATATTGATTAATAATGGAGTAAAGGCGCTGTGGAATTTTGCACCTGTAGATTTGAGTGCTCCGGAGGAAGTAATAATCGAAAATGTACATCTAAGTGAGAGTTTACTTACTTTATCATATCTTCTTAATGAAAGAGAGAAAATTGATTAATATTAATATACTTTTTAATAAATGTTAAACTATTAACGTATTCATTGAAAAGATTGTTAAAGTTTCATATAAATTTAGATTTTATATTGAAAAAAGCAATATGTATGTATATAATGATAATTGAAGCGAAGAGCTTCAATTATTTTTATGTTGGATTGTTATAATATTAACAAACGCCTAAACATTTAGAGGGAGGATTATTTTTATGGAACTAAATAATGTTATCCTTGAAAAAGAAGGAAAAGTAGCTGTTGTAACCATAAATAGACCAAAGGCATTAAATGCATTGAATTCCGAAACTTTAAAGGAATTGGATTACGTAGTATCCGAGTTGGAAAAAGATGAAGATATCTATGCTGTAATTTTAACAGGCTCTGGTGAAAAGGCATTTGTTGCCGGTGCTGATATTACAGAAATGAAGGATTTAAGCACCATGGAAGGAAGAAAATTCTCTATCCTTGGAAATAAGGTGTTTAGAAGATTGGAAACTCTGGATAAGCCAGTTATAGCAGCAATAAATGGATTTGCTCTAGGCGGAGGCTGTGAACTTTCATTAGCATGTGATATTAGACTTGCATCAGAAAAAGCAAAATTTGGACAGCCTGAGGTAGGTCTTGGAATAACTCCCGGGTTTGGTGGAACTCAAAGACTTGCTAGACTAGTAGGAACAGGTTTGGCAAAGGAATTGATATATACTGCAAAAATCATTAAAGCAGATGAAGCATTAAGAATAGGACTAGTAAACAGAGTAATTGAAGCTGATAAATTAATGGAAGAAGCAAGGGCACTGGCCAACACAATTGCTGCTCAGGCGCCGATCGCCGTTAAGCTTTCAAAAGAAGCAATAAACAGAGGTATTCAATGTGATATAGATACAGCGTTAATGTATGAAGCAGAAGCTTTCGGAGAATGCTTCTCTACGGCAGATCAAACAGAGGGATTGTCTGCTTTTGTAGAAAAGAGAGATAAGAGCTTCCAGAATAAATAAGGAATACAGGAGACGTAACGATTAATAATCGTTACGCGCAAATAAGGAATACAGGAGGCATAACAATTGATAATTGTTATGTGCAAATAAGGAATACAGGAGGGTTAATAATGAATTTTGCATTATCAAAAGAACAAGAACTTGTAAGACAGATGGTAAGAGATTTTGCTCAGAATGAAGTAAAGCCTATAGCAGCGGAGATTGACGAAACAGAAGAATTCCCAATGGAAAATGCTAAAAAAATGGCTAAATACGGCTTCTTCGGGATACCGTTCAAAACAGAGTTTGGCGGAGCAGGTGGGGACAGCCTTTCATATATTCTTGCAGTTGAAGAATTGTCAAAGGTATGCGGAACTACAGGGGTTATATTATCTGCTCACGTTTCATTATGTGCTTCTGTAATTGATACTTTCGGAAATCCTGCTCAGAAAGCTAAATATCTTCCGGAACTTGCAGCAGGCAAAAAGTTAGGTGCCTTTGGGTTAACTGAACCAAACGCTGGAACAGATGCAGCAGGACAGCAAACAGTTGCTGTATTAGACGGTGATAATTATATATTAAACGGATCAAAAATATTCATAACAAATGGCGGAGTCGCTGAGACTTTCATAATATTCGCTATGACAGACAGAAGTAAGGGAACAAAGGGAATTTCAGCTTTCATAGTTGAAAAGAGCTTCCCCGGATTTTCAATCGGTAAGAAAGAAAACAAGCTTGGTATAAGAGCATCCTCTACTACTGAATTAGTTATGGAAAATTGCATAGTACCAAAGGAGAATTTACTTGGACAAGAAGGTAAGGGCTTTGGTATAGCAATGAAGACTCTTGATGGAGGAAGAATTGGTATAGCTGCTCAGGCACTTGGAATAGCTGAAGGAGCTTTCGAAGAAGCTGCCAACTATATGAAGGAAAGAAAGCAGTTCGGAAGAGCATTAAGTGCTTTCCAAGGGTTACAGTGGATGATGGCCGAAATGGATGTTAAAATCGAAGCTGCCAAACATTTAGTATACAAAGCTGCTTGGCTAAAGGATCAAGGACTTCCTTATTCAGTAGAAGCTGCTAGAGCTAAACTTTTCGCTTCCGAAGTAGCTATGGAAGTTACAACTAAGGCAGTTCAGATCTTCGGCGGTTATGGATATACTAAGGAATATCCTGTAGAAAGAAAGATGAGAGATGCCAAGATCACTGAAATATACGAAGGAACTTCACAGGTTCAGAAGATGGTAATAGCAGGAAACATATTTAAATAAGAAGGCAGGAGGAAGAGATAATGAATATAGTTGTATGCTTAAAGCAAGTACCAGATACTACAGTAGTTAAGATAGATCCAAAGACAGGAACATTAATAAGAGAAGGAGTACCTTCAATAATAAATCCTGAAGATAAACATGCGTTAGAAGAAGCATTGGTATTAAAGGATAAGTATGGTGCTAAAGTTACTATCGTAAGTATGGGACCTCCTCAGGCTCATATTGCATTAAGAGAAGCTCTTTCTATGGGAGCAGACGAAGCAATTCTTATAACTGAGAGAGCTTTTGCAGGTGCTGATACTTTAGCCACTTCACAAGCAATTGCCGGTGTTTTAAGAAAGCTTGATTATGATATAGTATTTGCAGGAAGACAGGCAATAGATGGAGATACTGCACAGGTTGGACCGGAAATAGCTGAACATTTAAACATTCCTCAAGTAACTTATGTTCAGGAGGTTAAGATTGACGGAAACACATTGACAATAAACAGAGCATTGGAAGATGGTTATGAAATAATCCAGGTTCAGGCTCCAGTATTATTAACTGCTATTAAGGAGCTTAACCAGCCAAGATATATGAATGCAAGAGATATATTTGCTTCTGCAAATAAAGAAATACAAATCTGGAGTGCAAATGATATAGACGTAGATAAAGCTAAGCTTGGTCTTGCAGGTTCACCTACAAAGGTTAAGAAGTCCATGACTAAGGAAGTCAAGGGACAAGGCGAACTTGTTAAGAAGCCGGTTGATGAAGCGGTTGAATATGTAATTGGCAAACTTAAAGAAAAGCACTACATCTAAGAGGAATGGAGGAATAGATTATGAGTATAGCAGATTACAAAGGCGTATGGGTATTCGCAGAACAGAGAGAAGGTTCTCTTCAGAAGGTTTCTCTTGAACTTTTAGGCGAAGGCAGAAAAATTGCTGATAAATTAGGAGTAAAGCTTACAGCTTTATTGCTTGGACAAAACATTGGTGAGCTTGCTAAGGAGCTAGTTGCATTTGGTGCGGATGAAGTTTTGGTTGCTGACAGTGAACTTTTAGCAAACTATACTACAGATGGTTACACAAAGGTTATATGTGACTTGGCAAATGAAAGAAAACCTGAAATACTATTTATAGGAGCAACATTTATAGGAAGAGACTTAGGACCTAGAGTTGCTGCAAGATTAAAGACCGGTCTTACAGCTGATTGTACATCCCTTGATGTAGATGATGAAGGAAAATACCTTTTAGCTACTAGACCTGCTTTCGGAGGAAATCTTATGGCTACAATAGCTTGTGCAGATCATAGACCACAAATGGCTACTGTTAGAC
>JAEZDX010000237.1 GCA_023417975.1 Bacillota bacterium | reverse complement strand
CAATAAAGGTTACTGTTAAGGAAGCTGTAAAAGGCGGAGTTACTGCCGATTTAAAAGGAGTAAGGGCTTTTATACCTGCTTCTCAATTATCCTTATACCATGTAGAGGATTTAAACAATTTCGTTGGAAAAGTTCTCGATGTAGCCATTATGGAGCTTGATCAAGATAAGAAAAGAGTTATCCTTTCCAGAAAGGAAATTGAGCTCAAGGAAGCAGAAGTTAAAAAAACTGCTGTATGGTCATCTTTAAAGAAAGGCGAAAAAAGAAGAGGTACTGTTACTCGCCTTGCTCGCTTTGGAGCATTTGTAGACCTTGGCGGTGTTGACGGACTTATACATAATAGCGATCTTTCCTGGAAGAGGATTGTAAACCCATCGGAAGTAGTATCTGTTGGAGATGTTGTGGAAGTATATGTGCTCGATTTCGATAGTGCTAATAATAGAATTTCTCTGGGGCTTAAAGATGTAGCTCAAAATCCATGGAATTCAGTAAAAGACAAATTCTCCGTTGGTTCCGTTGTAGATGGGACAATTGTAAGACTTGTAGATTTTGGAGCCTTTGTAGAATTAGAGCCCGGAATCGAAGGACTTGTACACATATCGGAAATATCTGAAGAAAGAATTCTAAAACCTTCCGATGTATTAAAGGTTGGAGATAAAGTTAAAGTTAAAATACTGGATTTAGATACCCAAAAGGAAAAGATATCACTGAGCATAAAAGAAGCTATATCCAGACCTCAGGAAGATTATTCCGAATTTAATGATTCCGATACAAGTGATACTATCGGAGACTTATTTAGTGAAAAACTCAAGGGCTTAAAATTCGACTAAGCTTCCAAGCCTTATTTATACAAAAGATAGCTTTCATAAATATAATATGCATCGCTGCTGAACATAAACTCCGGTAAGGATATAATAATAATTCCTTCCGGAGTATTACTTTCTGTTTGGGGGTGTAATTGTGGTTAAATTTATTGAAGAGCTTTCATTTAATGCTTGGCCTTCTCTAGAAACCTTAATGTACGATGGTTGGATAATACGTTTTGCCAATGGATATACCAAAAGGTCAAACTCGGTGAATCCTCTCTATCCTTCAACTATAAATCCATGCAAAAAAATAATGGATTGCGAAGAAATGTTTCACTCCAAAAAGCTGCCTGTAATATTTAAGCTTACTTCAGACCAATCTCAAAATAAATTAGACAAGCTTCTTGGAGAAATGGGTTATACTAGCATAGAACCCACCAGTGTTCGAATACTCGATATTAATAATATATCATCTTTCACTTTAACGGATATAGTAATATATACCTCCGCTCAGGATAAGTGGCTACAAGATTACTGCAGACTGAACGGCATAAAATATGAGCACATGGAAGTCTTAAAACTTCTTCTTGATTCCATAGTGCCTGAAAAGTATTTTGTGAGCCTCATAAAAGATAATAAAGTTGTTGCCTGTGGACTTGGCGTACTTGAAAATGGCTATATCGGTTTATTTGATGTTGTAGTAGATAAAGCTTTGAGAGGTCTAGGCTATGGACAAACACTTATCTGTAGTCTTTTAGAGCTTGGAAGGCGGAGAGGAGCCAAATTCTCCTACCTTCAAGTAATGTTAAGAAATATTCCTGCAGTTCACCTATATTCAAAGCTTGGTTTTAAGGAAGATTATAGATATTGGTATAGAGTTAAATTATAATGTTGTTCTTTTATTTTTAGTACAAGTTTAGAATTCCAGTCTATTGTTAATAATTTATACATATAGATAATTATCCTAAATATTTATGGATAGGATAATATACAATAGTGAGGGATTGAAATGTACGGAATAAACTTTTATAATGATGAAATTTCCTATAAGTATTGTGTTGAAGAGGCAATAGAATGTATAGCTTCGCTGATGGAAGCAGAATACAAAAGTCACTTTTATTATGAAAACATGCTGAAAGATTCTCAAGATGATTCAACTAAGGAAATTGTAGAATCTATTCTTGATGACGAAAGAAATCATATTGAAATTTTGAGAAAGATCTACCTTGATTTAACCGGTAAAAATCACCTCTGTGACCTAAAACCTTTTATTGGAACTCAAGAATTTAGAAGTTCTGTAATGTGGTCTTTACTCGATAAATTTAAGGTAGTAAAAAAATATAATTCCATTTTAGAGAGCTTTGTAAATGAGCATCACAAAGCATCTATAATTAAAATTGCTAATGATGAGCTTGTTCACATTAGCCAATTGAATTTTATTCTAATGAATTTAGGTTGACACACAAAAAACACTTAGGTTTTCAACTTCATTGAAAGATTATAAAAAAAAGCCCGAATAAAAATGAAGCCACTGAAAAAAGCAGAGCTTTTTCAGTGGCCTCTAAAAATCCGGGCCTTTTTCTATATTTCTCATATCAACCTTTCAAGGCTTTGAGTTTCCCCACCAATTCCTTATATTCCAAATCAAGAGCTTCCAAATTATCCTTCTTAGTCGGTACACTCAGCCTACTAAGTACTTCAGCAATTCGGTTTTCCAGCACCATGACTTTATGCGCTTTTTCCTCTTCACCAATACTTTTCCTTGATTTATTCATATAGTCTTCCATATTACCTTCAAACATTAAAAGCTTTTTATTTTCTATCAAAATAATGTGATCGGCTATATTATTTACAAACCTTCTGTCATGAGAAACGAAAAGTATTGTATTATCATATTCCTTAAGAGCGTCTTCTACCGCCTCAATGGAGTAGATATCCAAGTAATTTGTAGGTTCATCCAGTATAAGCACATTAAAATCCCCCGATATAACCTTTGCCAATGACGCCTTTACTCTCTCGCCACCGGATAACACCTGCACTTTTTTATTCAAATCATCCCTTGTAAAAAGAAGTCTGGCTAAAAGTGTTCTTACGAAGGTCTCATCTCTTATGCTGTCCTTCATTACATTTTCAATTAAAGACCTTCCAGTCTCAAGTAGGGATAAGTCTTGATTAAAGTATCCAAGCTTCACTGTACGCGACTTGTTTATTGGCCACTCACCCTTTACCAACATATTTATAAGAGTTGTTTTTCCACTGCCATTAGGTCCGCAAAGGGCAGTCTTAGTACCGTTGTATACTTTAAATTCTGCGTTATTAAATATACATCTGTCCCCAAAGTATTTATTAATATTTTCTCCCCTAAACAATATTCTGGAATGAAGCCTTTCACTGTTCAAAATACCGATGTTTGGATTTGGAAGCTCCTTGGGTCTTTCTTTTACCTCCAAGCTTTCAATTCTGGATTTCAAATTTTTTACTGCCCTATCCAGTGACGCCTTTGCCTTTTGTCCTCCCATTTTGTGAAGTCTAGCTTCTGAGTTTCCCATTCTGGAAGGGGTTTTGCGTATACTCCCTGATTGTTCCTTTATACCTTGTATAGCTCCCTCCAACCTTCTCTTTTCCTTCGTATACTGTTCATATTCGAAGGAGGCTCTTTCTATTTCCTGCTGCTTTAATGCCCTATATTGCGAATAATTGCCTGTAAACAACTTAACCTTCCCATTCTCAATTTCTAAAATATCAGTGCATATTTCATCCAAAAAGTCTCTGTCATGAGATACGAGTAATATTGCTCCGTCGAATTTCTTTAATTCACCTTGAAGCAGCTTAATACCTTCTGCGTCCAGATTACTTGTAGGTTCGTCCGCAATTATAAGCGAACTGTTTTTACTCAGTCCCTCTGCTAGCTTTAATCTCATTATTTCTCCGCCGCTGGCATTTTCCCCTGAAAGTTTATTTACACCAAAGCGCTTTGCAAGGACTTTATCTGTACCTTTTCCTACTTCCTCCTCAAGCTGTGTTATATATGAGAAGCTTCCCTTTATCTCTGCAGTACCTTCCTCAGGTATGATTCTTCCTGTCAAAATGTTAAGCATGGTTGATTTTCCAGCACCATTCATTCCAACTATGCCGATTCTGTCACCTGTGTATAATCTAAAATTTTCAATTTTTAAAACTAATCTTTCACCATAATACTTTTTCACATCTTTCATTTCACCTATAAGCATAAAAAAACCCCTCCTTTAATGGAGAGGATAATATCTTTTTTATTTAACCCAAACATACTATATTCCTCCGAAAAAGCATATAAAAATAAATACACTCCTGTCGAGGATATAGTTAAAATATATTGTAAAAATGGGTATAAAAAATAAAAGGCATCACAAAGAGGATATTATCCACTCCAGCTTAAAATAAAAACTTATTAATTTAACAATTAAAATTAAGCTAAAATAGATGCGTTCCTCATTATATCGCAAGTACCTTCCTTTCTTATACTTCAAGTTCATTATATTTATGTTTACAGCAATTGTCAACATAACATTAGTAAAATTCAGCCTTCTGATGTATAATATAGATGCGGAAATCAATGGTTTGATCTACGGCCTTTGAAAATACCGTGAAGCTACAATATTTTCTCAATGAAATACTAAAGATTCAAAAGACTAAAATCTTTAGTATTACTTTATACTATCAAGGATGTGATTTTTTGAAATATAAGCCTTCCCGGGTAATGGGAATACTAATGTACATTATTGCTGTACTCTGTATACTAAATAGTTTATCCACTTTAATATATAAAAATTCTATGTGGCCTTACTTTTTAATGTTTGGTCTTGTTTTTGCACTGATAGGATACTTATATCTTCATTTAAAACTAAACACAAAAAATAAGTCAATAAAGCTCCTACTGTGGATTATTCACCTTGCAGGAGGTGTCATAGTATTGTCCTTTATTATAGTCGAAATACTAGTCATAGGTTCCGGCAGTAAAAAAGATTCAAAAACTCCGGATTATGTAATTATCCTTGGAGCCGGACTTTGGAACGATACTCCTTCTCTCACTCTTACTCAACGGTTAGATGAAGGCTTCAAGCTTATAAAGCTACTCCCCGACACAGTAAAAATAGTGGTTTCGGGGGGGCAAGGTCCCGGAGAAACTATTCCCGAGTCTGAAGCCATGAAGAAATATCTGGTTTATAAAGGCATTTCAGAAGATAGGATACTTGAAGAGAATAAGTCTAGAAACACTATGGAAAACATGCTTTTTTCCAAGCGATTACTTAAGGATATTGACAAAAGAAGTAATGTGAAGGTTACGATAGTAACCAGTAATTTTCATATGTACCGATCTAATGAGCTTGCAAAGAAGGCAGGCTTTGATGAAGTATATAATTGGTCTGCTCCCATTGCGCCCTACCTTATACCAACCTACTACATTAGGGAGTACATGGCGGTTATTAAGTCCGCACTGCTTGATAATCCGTAATTACAGTTATAAAAAGATAATGCATGAGCTGCGCTGCCGTGAAAGCCGCGTTCTCATGCATTTAGTTTTGCTCAATAATATACTTTTATAAAATATAGCTTAAAAGCAGTGCTATATTCAACCCTGATACGATGAGTCCTATAATCCATAGAGCCGCAACATCTGTTTTGGAATTTACATACTTCCCCATAACCTTTTTGGAGGAAGTAAGGTATATTTGCGTAAAAATAGTTATAGGTAATTGTATACTCAGAAACATTTGTGATAAAACCAATCCGGAGAAAGGGTCGGTTATGAAGAATATAATTACTGCCGCTAAAATCAAAGTCAAAAATACTCCCACTTTAGTATGACTATCTCTTATATCATACGGTTCTCCATAAATCCCTGCATATATGCTTCCTCCTGCCATACCCGCTGTTACGGTTGAAGACAATCCTGAGAACAGCAGTGCCAAAGCAAATACGGTTGAAGCAGTGCCGCCAAGTATAGGTATAAGCATATTCTGAGCTTGTGCCAACTCCGTAACCTGAACACCATGAGTAAAAAAGGTAGTTGCTGCAATGAGTATCATTGCACTATTTATAGCCCATCCTATTATCATGGATAACAAAGTATCCGCAAATTCGTACTTCAGCTGCTTCTTAATAACCTTATCATCTTGCAGGTTCCACTGCCTGCTTTGAATAACCTCTGAATGCAAGAATAAATTGTGAGGCATTACTACGGCTCCAAGTACACTCATAATAATAGGCATTGAACCTGCCGGAAATGACGGCGTTACCCAGCCTGCTACAGCCTCTCCCCATTTAACATGAACTAATGTAAGTTCAAAAATAAAGGACAATCCAATTATAGACACAAAGCCTATAATCCATCTTTCCAACCTCTTATAGGAGTTAGATAAGAGCATCCAAAGGATTACCACAAGAACAATTACCGTTCCTACCTTCAACGGTATTTTAAACAGCATATTCAGTGCTATAGCACCACCCAATAATTCAGCCAGAGCTGTTGAAACTGCCGCTGCTACGGCGGTGGCAAGCACAGTGTTTTTTATCCACGGCTTCATATGCCTTGTAGCTGACTCAGACAAGCAATCTCCTGTAGCGATACCTAAGTGTGCTGCGTTATGCTGAAGTACTATCAGCATAATTGTAGATAAGGTAACCATCCACAATAGCTTATACCCGTAATCTGCTCCTGCGGATACATTTGATGCCCAATTACCCGGATCAATAAACCCTACAGTAACCAAAAGTCCAGGTCCGATATACTTAAAAAAATCCAGAGCCATAAGCTTCGGCTTATGCTCACCTTTATAAATATTAAACTTAAAGGGTAGTTTCATCATATCACCTCACTAATAAATATTTCAAATATAGATGTTTTAATACTTATTTTATATCTCCTGATTACTTAATAATAGCATGCATTTTAAATATTTATTACTTAAAGCTTCAAGTTCCTCCTTGGAGGTCTCTGCTAAGCTCATAAGACTTTTGGCCTCAGCATAAGCCATTTCGTATTCCTTTCCCGTAATTTCACCTCTTATTAATGCGTCTTTTAATTCATCTTCGTCCAGTAAAAGCACCTCTCCGGTAGAAAGCACTACAACATCTAAATATAAATCATCAAAAAAAGGTATCCCATCTTGTCCAATTCCATTATGTCTTGTAATATCAAAATACCACTGAATTATTTTATTGTTTTCATTATACATTACCGTCATGCAGTGATTTTTTCCTACAGGTTGAAGTTGAAGCCATGTATATCCATCATCTGCCAGCCTATAGTCCCTTCCGAACATATTTATGATAAGAGGATTTTTAACCTTATGAAGCTTCATAACGGAAACATATCCATTAAAATCAGCATTATCTACATATGTTAAAAAAAAGCTTTTATCCAGCACTCTTCTCCAATCAGGTCTATTGGCAAATTTTCTTTTCACTTTATTACCTCCTTTCATCATCTCATTAACCCAATCACTTATAGTCAAATATTGTAAAGCAGTCGTTTCGTTACTTTTATATATGCTGCTCAGCCTAAGCTTTAATAGATATTGTACTAGTCCTGAACAATAATAATAATTTAATCTATTATAGATATACTAATATTAAATAACTATATAAAACATAATAAAAGTCTTTTAGCGCGCTATGTAATATATCCAAGTTTTATGGATTTTTACTAAAGCAGAATGTAATAGACTTCTCATGTTCTATATATTTACTTTTAATATAACATATAAATGGAGGTAATGATAATGGCAAGACTCGATGATTGGGGAAAATGGAAAGAAACTTTAGGCAAGGCTGTAGATATGGGCGAAACCGTTGGAATGTCCGATAATACAATAAATAATATTGCAGAGAGAGTTGGAACCTTTCTGTCAAATAATGTAGATCCAAGAAATGATGAAGAAAGACTTTTAAAAGAATTATGGGATGCAGCAGACCAACGAGATAAGGAAGTTCTTGCCAAGCTTGTAGTGAAAATAGCAGATAAATAATCCTTTTCCGGGACAGTGTTCATCAAAACCCACTATTTTGGCCTCATTGTTCTGTCCCGGTTAATCCCTTGTTTATTACTTACACCCCATATATACTTTCCATATATCTAATCCCTGTAGCTGTTTTAAAATATTTCTCCTTAGCAATGGCAGCAGCTTCCTTCTCTATGCTATCCTCGAATATATTGACAAGGAAGTCAGCCTCAACCAATACCTGAAAATCTATTCCATCTATTTTAGTATAGGAATGATGATTGCCTATCAAATAACTTATTCTTTCTACGGTTTCATAGCTTAGTTCCAAGTCTTTCATAAGTTCTCTTGCTACCGGAGGCCCTTCTATTTCCTGATACTTTCCTGCGGAGGAAGAATACTTTCTCTCACTTTCCTTTATACCTATATCGTGCAAAACACCTGCAATTTCAAGGACTTCCAACTCTATGCCGCCAATTCCCTCTAGCTCACCTATGCTTTTTGCAAATCCATATACCTTTAACGCATGGTTTATTCTTCTCGTATCCCCATCAAAGTAAGCTATCATTTTACTAACTACAGTACTTACATGTGAGCTCATGTATTTCACTCCTTGATTAATATATTTGTATTTCAAATTCCATTATAAAGATTTTAGAGTTTATATTCAATTTGTTATTATTTATACTTACATATTTTTAGTTACCTTGAAGCTGTTTAATATAAAAATATAGATCATTAGCCGAACTCGGATTTGCCACCACATATTCCTCATCGTTCCTTATGATCTTATTCCCTGAGAATTCCTCGTGTAGTATTTGCTTATTATTATAGTATAATTGCACCCAGCATTTCATTGTTCCATCTTCCGAGCTCAAGGTATCATACTTAAGCCGTATTGCTTTAAGTTTCTCAATTATTTGTTCCATTGCTTTTAAGTCGCTGACAGCAATAACTTCATTATTCTTTGCATAACTGCCATCACCGGTATATCTGAGCTTTATCTCATAATGACGGTCCAAAGAAATATTCTGCACTTCATATATTCTATCCTTTTTGTAGCTTTTACTGTTTGTGTAGAAGCTCTCCAAAAGCTTACCTATGCTGCCGGTTGTATTCCCAATAGTGTATCTTATTGTATCCCCTGGATTTTTGCTTGAAAATACATCTATATAATAAGAATAACCTTTAGCATTAAACACAGGCATAGTCATATTGTTCAATTCATCGGTAATCTCAGCTATGTTTTTCTTTTCAGAAATATATATGTATTCCCCCGTATCACCGTTCATTACTCCCATGTAAAGCGGATCGTCTAGTGCAACCTTCAGACGTCTCCTTTCCGTAAGCATATTAAGCGCTATCAACGTCAAGACCAGAGCTCCGGTAGTTAAAGCTATTGTCAGTCCTTTTTTCATGATACCACTCCTTAAAATTATTTATTATAATTAATCCTAGTCGTGTAAAGCTTTACTAATGGTTTAATTATACAATAACTCTAAGTTTATACCAATATATTCCATATAATTTATTCAAATTATTTGTCCATCTCTACTATACTTTATATTAACTCCGGGCAACATAATGATGAGGTGGTGCAAAATGATAAAAAAGGTTCTGATCGTATTTATTCTCTTATTTTTATCCCCTATTTTCTCTATCCCTGCGCTGGGCTTTGAAAACGTAGAAATCTTTGATTTTTCAAAGGAAGAAGTTGTTAAAATCATGCCCTCGACACCTAAGATTCAAAAAGAGGTAAAACGCTATCTTTCCGATATTACAGGTATTTATGCTAAATTTAATCCTATTCCCGAAAAAGGCTTTGCAGTAAAGGTTCTTTTGCAGCCTCCGGTAGCAGTAAAAAACCAGCATATAAGTTCAACAGTAGATGAAGTAATAATAGTTTTCCCGAAGGAAGATAAGCCCTTTCTTATGGTTTTTGAAGCTGATGATAACCTTATATGTTATGACTTCAACAGTAAAACCAACAAATTGCTAAAAAGGCTGAATTTTCCCTTAGATTATAATGTGCACCCTGAGACTCTAAAAACTGAATAGGCTGCTTTCAACTTATAAAAGCAGCCTCCATGTGAATATATGCAATTTTACAATTTCATCGTTTTTCTTCCTTTGATATCATAGAACCACATTCTAATACCATATATTAAATTTTAGCCAATATTTCCTCTATAACGTCTTTTCCAAGTACTATATTGTGACCGGATATACATGTATCAAAATCCAAGTCTCTATATTTTAAAAGAGTGTCAATGTATAAGTCTTTCCCGGCACTTATGCCCGGAATTATTTCTTCTACAGTATCTCCTATATTATCTCCTGCATTCAATACCTTGTCTTCTTCATCCAATACGCTGACAGAGTCTATAGTATGTCCGGGAGTGTATATTATTCTGATCTTATCTTCGGGAAAATATATTTCATTTTCAAATACAAGACTTGGCAAATGCTTTTCTACCTTTCCCGAACAGTATCGTCCATACTTATTCAGCATTTCCTCCCATTTGGAATCAATAAGCTCTCTGCATAGCCTGTGTGAAATTATAATTGAGTTCTCAAATTCTCCATTCCCCCATATATGATCCCAGTCATGATGAGTATTTATAATAATAACAGGTTTATTATCATCTTTGATGTACCTCTTAATTGGCTCTACGCTGGCTGATCCCAGTCCTGTATCTATAATGTAGTTATATTCTCTCCCCAATATTAGCTGCAGGTTTAGTTCCCAATCTCCGATTTCATCAAAATTAAACAATACGCTTCTGGTTTTTATTTTTTTAATATTCATTGGCGCCGCTCCTTTCAAACCACTTATATCCTCCATCATAACTTAATATTTATAAAATATCATCACAAAAACATAAATTTCCTCATATAATATTATCAGAACATGTGTACGTATATTATAAGGAGGCGTAATGAGATTTAGAAGTTCTTTGGTAAGCATAGGAGATAACTCCTTTATAGTAATCCGATTTAATTATAATCTTCCAAGCAACAATAGTTTTGATGAAAACAATTCTCCAAAAATTAATATTCAATGTACAGGAAGCACTATTCTTTATATGACAAGAAAATCTTCCATTCTAAATAAAGATGCTCTCAACATTAACCTTTCAGTAAAAGCCGAAAATAAATTTTACATTATCCACCCTACTAAAGAGCCTTTCTCCTTTACTATAGACGGCACTGAATACTCCACGTTAAAAATGAAAAGTCCATTAACAGCAAAACAACTGGAGGATCTTTTGTACACACTTGCCTACGAAGAATACAGCAAAGGTAACTCTTACACAGCTTTAAATATTCTCCGAAAATCCTTAAATGATAAGTACCTAACAGACTTACTTCTGAATGCTTTCACTGTAAAGGAAAGACAAAGCTGCACCGATGCACTGCTAGCCGCTGCCCATAATAGAAGACTGACTATATCTCCAAAGCTATTTGGAGAATCACGGTTACTTCAAGGGACGCTTTCAAAAAATGACCCCCCTGAAAGCAGCACTTGTCTAATGGAGCTTCTGGAACTGTTTGAGAAAAATGGAGATAAGTATATCCCCATATCGCGGGATAAGTATAAAAGAATTGGCAAGGCATTTATCGACAACTACAATTGCTTTAAAATCCATGAAACAAATCTACTTACTTGCAATTTTAACGATATCGTATTTTCCAAAGAAAAGCTTAATGTTTCCATACGATATAAAATACCCGGTAGTGTAACTGTGAATCCTCTGCAAGCTAAAGTTGTTAAATTAAGCACAAATATCTTTCCTGCCCACATATTCAGAGAACAGACAATAATAAAAGACGGCTATATTAATATGGAGGAGCTGGATTTACTTGTAACAAAAGTAACCTTAGACTTCTTGATTAATTGTAATATTCATGACCTTTTTACTGTAGATGACTCCTGTGTAAGCATTATGGGCAATTATATTCATATCAAGCTCAACCTTACAAAGATACCTGTTATTATTGAAAAATATGTATCCAATAGTGACAATCTTGATTATGTATTGGATAAATGCTTTGAGCAAAAAAACGCTGAATGCAAGCAAAAGGTATTAAAATATTTTCTTGATAGGTTAAGTAAAAATCAGAAGCATAGCTCACTCTACACAAAACAACAGCAGTGGCTTCTCAAATCCTTTGGTCTGGACGGCGAAGGAATATATCATAGCATCGACACTAAGTTAGCAGATGAGATGCCTCATGAATATCGGTATAGATTCTTTGAATTTTCAATTAAGGGCTACAGTACTCTACCCAAGGTTGAACACCTGCTTAATAAGCTTAATAATGAGGAAAAGAAGCTTAATGGACCAGAAGAAATAATGGCTCGTGCTATTAAATATATATTAGATAAAAAGCTTGATGGAAACACTACTGAGCTGCGCAGATTGCTTGAGGAGCAAAAACGGATAATCAAGAGCTGTACCAGAATACTTGCACAAATTAGATTGTCAAAAACACTGTCAGGTTCTTGGTGGCAGGGGCTGGCACTTGACAGTAAGGATAACTATGTATATAAGAATGAAAACAAAACCCTTGTAATAAAATTGGAAAGAAAATCCACCTCCATATAGTGCCTAATAAGAGCTCCGATGGTATAATTAGGAATGTAATAAAATGATGACTACACGTTAAATTCTAAAGTCCATGTGTTAAAATAAACATATGGACTTATGTCCATTTATTGAAGCTAAGCAGACTAAAAAAACTTCTGAATGGATAAAATGATACCTTATAAGGGGGTAGTTTAATTTATGAAATTTATACATACCGGAGATTGGCATATAGGGAAAATTGTCAATGAATACAGCATGTTGGAGGATCAGGAGTTTGTCCTAGATCAGCTAATAAAAATCATAGAGGAAGAGCGTCCCAATGCCTTAATCATCGCAGGAGATTTGTATGACAGAAGCATCCCCCCTGTAGAAGCGGTAGAGCTTTTGGACAGGGTGTTCAGTAAAATACTGCTGGAATTAGAAACTCCTATTTTAGCTATTGCGGGTAATCATGACAGCGCGGAAAGGCTTTCCTTTGCCAGTAATATATTAACCAAACATGGCTTACATATAGCCGGCAACTTCACGAATGAAATTAAAAAAGTAGTCCTTGAAGACGAATATGGCCCGGTAAACTTCTATCTGCTTCCTTATGCAGACCCAAAAGAAGTTAAACATATTTATAAGGATGATGAAATCTCAAATCACGATATTGCTATGAAAAAAGTAATTGAGAAACTGAAACAAACTATGAACCCCGCTGAGAAACACGTTATGGTTGCTCACGGATACATAACCTTTATGTCTGAAACGGATGAAAATATAGTGAGCCCCGATGAGAGAGCAGGACTTAAAATTTGTGATTCCGAAAGACCTTTAAGCATCGGTGGGTCTGATTTAATAAGCGGTAAATATTTTGACTGCTTTAATTATACAGCTCTCGGACATCTTCATAGTCAGCAAAAGGTTGGAAGCGATAAAATGAGATATTCCGGATCGCTGTTAAAGTATTCTCTTTCCGAAGTAAAGCATTCAAAAGGTGTAACTATCGTAACCTTAGATGAAAAAGGTGAGTGTAGTGTAACTTTCAAAGCTCTTACTCCAAAGCGTGACATAAGGATTATTAAAGGACCGTTGAACGAACTCATTAATCCTAAAGTATATATGAGTGATAATGTTGAGGACTATGTTTACGCCGTACTAACCGATGAGGGTGAACTTATTGATCCTATATCTAAGCTTCGAGCAGTATACCCTAATATTATGGGCCTGCGCAGGGAAAGTCTTGCCGAAAAAGAACAATCAAAAACCTCTGCGGCTTTCGGTCATAACACAAAGTCGAAGTTAGAGCTCTTTGAGGAATTTTATGAGGCTATTTCAGGAGAACTATTAACTTCAGACAAATTTGATATTATAAGCAATATTATAGCTGCAGTAGAAAAGGAGGCTATGTAATATGCGTCCGTTAAAGCTGACCATGAGTGCTTTTGGGCCTTACGCCGGCGAAGAAACCATTGATTTTACAAAGCTTCAGGAAAAGAACATATTTCTCGTTACAGGCCCTACAGGTGCCGGTAAAACTACAATATTTGATGCCATAAGCTATGCTCTTTTTGGCGAAGCTTCCGGTACAAGCAGAGATAAGGACAGCCTTAGAAGTGACTTTGCCACCCTTGATATACCTACTTTTGTTGAGCTGGGGTTTGAACTGAGAGGAAGAAAATACTGCATTAGGAGATATCCTCAACAGGAACGAAAAAGATCTCGAGGTGAAGGTGCTGCAGTTAAAAGCGCCGAGGCACAGCTTATTCTTCCTAATGACGAAATAATAACAAGAGTTACTGTAGTGGATGAAAAAATTAATGAAATTCTCGGTATCAACAAAAATCAATTCAGACAAATTGTTATGCTCCCTCAGGGAGAATTTAGAAGATTGTTGGAAGCTGACAGTGTAGAAAGAGAAGGCATATTTCGAAAAATATTTGGCACGGAGGCTTTTGAGAGTATTCAGAAAACGCTTGATGACCAAAAAAGACAGCTGTACAAGAAAATAGCCGTCTCAAGCACTCAAAGGGATACTCATATTAGGCATATTGAGGCTCAGGAAGATGAAACTCTGTTAAAGCTTATAAATTCCGAAAACTTAAACGTAATCGAAATAGTTGAAAGAACTCATGAGCTTATTGAAAGGGAACGATCTGCCGATAAAGAGCTTATTGAAGCTATTAGCGCTTTAAAAGCGGAACAGGAAAGCTTCCAACGTAAAATAGTAGAAGGTGAAGCGCTAAATAAGAAGCTTCAATATAAGAAGGATCTTTACACGAAATACAATGAGCTTTCATGTAAATTGCCCGAATATGAAAAAAAACAAATCGAACTGGAGCTTGCAAGAAAAGCACTGGAGCTTAAGCAGTTTGAGGATTCTCTGGAGGAAGCTAAAAACAAGCAAAATGACAGGAAGCAGCAGTACGAAGCTTCCGTTAAGGCTGTTGAGCAAGCTGGAGAAAAACTAAATATACTAAAGCAAAACTATGAAGCTGAGGATAAAAAGAAAGAAGAGAGAAAAGAGCTGGCGGATAACATTGCTGCCTTGAAAAGCCAAGAAGCAAAGGTTAAAGATTATGAAGCGAAGGTTACTCAATTTTCCACTCTAAATAGAGAGCTTACATCCTTGGAGGATACCGCACAAAAGCTAAAAGTAGAACTTAATTTCAACAAGTTAGAGCTGGAAAATACTGAAAAAGAGCGATTATCTGTTCAAAATGCGGAGACTCAACTAGAGAAATTAAAGAAAAAAGAAGCTGAAATGAAAAATGCTATCAGCGATATGAGAATGCTCTACTCATCTATTCGAAAATATTTTGAACTGTCGGAAGATCACCGTAAAAAGGGGCTAAGCTTTGAAACATGGGATTTAAACTATAAAAATTTGAAAAGAGACTTTGATTTAAAGGAAGAAACCTTCAAAAGAGGGCAGGCAGGATTACTTGCGTTGGATTTAAAGGATGGAATAGAATGTCCTGTTTGCGGTTCCATTCATCATCCCAAACCCGCAAAGCTCCTTGCGGGAATTCCAACGGAAACAGAGCTTCAAGAAAATAAAAACAAGCTGGAAGCTTTAAATAAGCAGAGAGAAGAGAAGTATGCCGAGCTGTCCAA
>JAEZDX010000190.1 GCA_023417975.1 Bacillota bacterium | reverse complement strand
TCCTACTTTAGGCCTTGCTATTGCTCAGGTTGGTGGGGGCGAGCTTGTTTGCGCATATGGCTTGGGAGTACTTTTATATACCTTCATTGAAAAAAAGGCTCAGCTTAAAGGTTTATTTCAACACAATTAAATACTTATATTACGGAAAAAGGTGGCTTCTATGCCACCTTTTTATGTTTATAATTATATTTTATGTTTTACTCTTCAACTTCTTCAAATTGATCCTTGCCGACTCCGCAAAGAGGACATAACCAATCTTCCGGCAAAGCTTCAAAGGAAGTTCCCGGTACTATTCCGTTGTCCGGATCTCCTTCTGACGGATCATAAATATATCCACATGCTATACAAACATACTTTTTCATAAAAACCACATCTCCTTTTACTAATATCATATTATTATTATATAATAATAACTAAAATTTATCCAGTTTAAAGTTTCCAAAATCTACACTTTATTATATTCTATCTTTGCTTTTGTTATTCCACAAGTTAGTATTTATACTTATTTTATATTTATCAATAATATACCTTAATATATTCTGTCTTTTTCTTATGTACTTTTCTATATTTTTATACATAACCTTTTTATCGTATATTGTACTGCTGTCCTTATCCCCGTAATACTCCTGCTCATATACGTTTACTATCTCCTCTAAATAAGCTTTTAATTGCTCTTCCTGAATATTTTGCATATATTCAAACTCTGATAAACTATTGGAGTTATCTATACCTATACAAAGCAGCCTTGCTTTTACATAATAATATAATTGATTTATTTTTTTATTACTCAACATGACTTTAACGTATTTCATATGCTGTAATTTCCGTACTACAAGCATTGTAGAAATAAACAGCATTACTAGCAGCAGAAATATTGATAATATATAAAGAATTACTTTAGATATAGATAAGGATATGGTTTTAATATCAGCAGTACTATTTTGTTTTGAATCTCTATATATCTTCAAATCAATATTTTCCTTATTTTTGCTTTTCAGCATAGTTATATGCTCATTACCCTTTTCAATGTTATTGACTCCCGTTCTCGGTATTGTAGGAGTACATTCCAGCTTTGCCCACAAGTCATGTTCAGCTGAGACAAGTATCTCGCACCATGCATGAGCTGTATGGCCTTTTACTGCATATAGTCCGTCACTGTCTTTTGTATCGTCCATGGCAAAGCCTTCCACATACCTTGCAGGTATGCCTTCCATTCTGCAGAACATTACTGCTGTCGTTGCAAAATAGGTACAATAGCCCTTCTTTTCATCAAAGAGAAAGTAGTCAATAAAATCCCTATTATCGGGAACCTTGGAAACATTAAGACTGTAAGGAAAACTATTTCTTAAATAATCCTTTATATGGGCTATTTTCTCTTCTATATCCTCAGAATCCTTACAAATATTTTTTTCCAGCTTCTTTGTTCTATCAGTTATACTTGCAGAGAGCTGTAGATATTTTGAGTATTTTTCCCTAACCTTTTCATATGGAGTTCTCTCTACTATATTCTGCAAAGGACTATAATCCAATTTAAATTTATTTTGATAAAAATTGTTGAAATCATCGAAACCGGCACTACTTTCAAAATAACTAACATTATAATAATCGAATTCAAAATTGTTATCGAGAAACATAAATAAATTATCTGAATTGCTTGCGATATTTTTCTTATTTGATGATACAAGCACCGTATTTATGGGTGTAAAAAGAGAAGAACTATCCAAGCTTTCATTATATACAGTCATTTTTTTCGGTTCAACAAAGTCACTACCCTCTTTTGTTCCAAGCAGCAAATTCTGAAGCTTCTTGTCTAGGAGTTTGCCCGTCGGACTATCAGATACATAGAAACTATAGGAAGTTTTGCTCCAGGAAGTACCATCATAATTATCTTTTATATTGCCTCTTAAATAATATGGTTTGTCACTTTCCACTCTAAACAGAATATTATCATTGATGCTCAACGGTCCGCCTAATTTCCATTTGTTCGAATTTACTTCTTCAGAAAAGTTGTACAGTTTGCTTGAGTTATTCATAACATTGTTTAACAGCTTATTTTTCATTGCTTGCCTAGCTTCAGCTGCACTTTTATTTCCCGTTATATGGATTAAACAAATTGCAAACAAAAACACTACTGCTATTGCAAAGCAATAATATATGATTATTTTACTTAAATTCAATTTTACACTTGCCTTCTGCTTTTTTGCATTTATTTTTATAGCGCTATAGATGTTTATGCACATATAGCATATAAAAATAAGTATGGAAACATATAAGAAAATATCATATTTCTCCGTATAGTATGATATATTACATAATATGAAAAACTGAATGGTTAAAAAGTAGTTACCCTTATTTAAAGTATCCAATCTTGCCCACGTAAATGCAGCTACACCAAGAAAAAAAACAATCAATGGCAGTATATAATAAAACTCTATATTTTGTCCGAAATATATCTTAGTATTGATATCCCTTAAAAAGCTCTCAGCTTTTTCAAAATTACTAAAGCCCAGCTGCCATAAATATCTTATATACGCAGCGGCAAATATAATAAGTACAAGCACTTTAGCATATATATTTTTTAGTAATTTGCTGTAAGCCTTCTCCAGTAAAATAGCAAAAAGTATTATTGCAAATAAGATTAAGCAATTTATTCCGGTAATACTATAAAACTTTAAGGTTGTAATAGTTACGATAACAATAAAAAGAAAAATAAGTACTTTGCTAAGCCTCGGAAACAAAAAAAGAATAACCGGCTTTAATAAGCGCCTCATTTAATAACCTCCTAAATCATTTCCTTCATTGTTCTGCACTCAACCAGCATAGTTTCAAGCTTTCTCCTGTTTCTTAAGGTTTCTTCCTTGTCAGTAGAATAATATACCGTCAAGTCGTAGCCGGAGTTTTTTAGTGCTAAAACATTTTCAGTTAAACTGTCATCCAGAGCCGCTACAACAAGTACTATTTTATGACTTCGATGAAATCTATAAATAAGCTGATGCACAAATTCCGTTATCTCAACATCCCCATCACTTTTTTGCTGTACTATAAAATCCATGAAAGCATCAAAATCTTGTTTGCACTGTATACTGATCATGTGCATTATTTTTTTATTAAAATATACGTCTACGTCAATTTCTTTTTTGTATAAATGATTAAGCATAGATGCTGTAAATTCAATTATTTCTTCTTCAATAAACATATTGGGAAAATCATAATTCTTTTTATTCATATCCACCAAAACTACATATTGCTCTCCGGATATAGTCTCGGTATTCTTTACATATAATTCATTCATCTTAGCACTTATCTTCCAATGGATCTTCTTTAGGCTGTCTCCCATTCTATACTTTCTTACATCCTTAACTAGCCATTGCTCTTCATTTGTTGAATTTTTATCCGACTTTTCCAAAAATATGTCACTTCCGCCTCTTTCCAGGTTCCTTAAGTTATATATCCTCGGATACACTTTAATATTAATATCTTTATCAAATTTTTTAATATAGGTAAGTATGTTAAATATATCTGTAACATAGGCATCAACTCTGCCAAGATTATAAATGCCTCTTTTGCGGAAAATGATATTACTCCTAATCCATTTGTTTTCATCCGCAGTGAGATTAATGATTTGACTGTCATAAGTATTTCCGCTGTATTTCATAGCTTCACTTCTGATTTTAAGATATGGAATTGGAAATAACAAATTCAAATTGATCTTTGTTATACATTCTCCTGTATCACCGGTGCTGTAATAATCTCTCTTAAAATCAACCTCAATATTAAAGCAGCTCTTAGTAATGGCTAAATTTATAAATGCCAATATAAGCATACCTACAAATGAATAGAATAAAAGATAGGGGAAAGTACCGCCTATTAAAACTGCGGTTGTCCCGCTAATGACACATATTAATAAATATAGCTTGCTGATTTTTAACATATTCAGTACCTCGGTATGCTTATTCTATCCAAAACGTCCTTTATCGTGTCAGTCTCTGTCATACTGTTTGACCTGGCAGCCGGCGAGAGTATGATTCTATGACATAAAACCTGATAAACATTCATTTTCACATCATCCGGTATTACATAATCTCTCCCTTGAATCAGTGCTGAAGCCTGAGCAATTCTTAATAATGCAATAGATGCTCTTGTACTGCCTCCCAAGGTTATGTATTTACTGCTTCTTGTACCCTTAAGAATATTTACTATGTAATCAACTATCGGCTTTGATACATGGACTTGACTAACAAGCTCTTTTAGTTTTAACAAATCCTTTTTGTCAATTGTGCTGCCTACGGCTTCTCTTCTTTCGTTTAAAGTCAATAGTATTTGACTCTCATCTTCTGAATTTACATAACCCAGCCTTACCTTAATCATAAACCTGTCCAATTGTGCCTCCGGAAGCATAAAAGTACCTTGATACTCAACCGGGTTTTGTGTAGCTATTACTATAAAAGGATCCTCCAGATAATAGGTGTCATTTCCTTCAGACACCTGTCTCTCCTCCATTACTTCCAAAAGTGCTGATTGTGTCTTTGGAGATGTTCTGTTTATTTCATCTGCTAAAAGAATATTTGCAAAAACCGGACCCTTTTTAAATTCAAATCTCTGTTCTTTCTGATTGTAAATGGATACACCAAGTATATCTGAAGGGAGCAGGTCCGGCGTACACTGAATTCGTTTATACTGCAGATTTATAGTTTTTGAAAGAGCTTTCGCCAGTGTAGTCTTTCCCACTCCAGGAACATCCTCCAATAGTATATGTCCGCCAGCTATTATTCCTTTGACAATATCCGTAATTTCCTGCTGCTTTCCTAAAACTGCTCCTTCTACATTGCTTACAATTTGCTTAACAGTTTCATTTTTAATCACTTTATCACCCCATAATATATTTTAACCGTTAATACCCATCAAATTGAAATGTAATCCTTAACAACTGTCTTTTACATATTTATTCTTCATATTCCATCAATATTAAAGATAGATGAGTTTAAACATAAATAAATTCATATGTAATCTCACACAGCTATGTATAGCCTCTATATTAAGGAATATGGTATAATAACCTTCAAATGGAGGAGTGTTAATATGACAAATCACTTATTACTGCTTGACGGTTCATCACTGCTTTTCTCCAGCTTCTTTGGCAATCTTCCTAAGGAATATAAATTTGCCAGGACGGATGAGGAAAAGGACAAAGTACTGCATAAGCTTAGGCAATCACCTGATGGACAATTTACTAATGGCGTATATACTATGTTAGCTTCCATGCTTAAAGTAATTAATACCCAAAAGCCTACACACCTTGCAGTTGCGTGGGATCTTACAAAAGAACATACTTTTCGGACAAGACTGTATAATAAATATAAAAGCAACAGAAAACCTGTTCGAAATGAGCTTGCAGCCCAATTTTTGCTAGCTCAAAATGTATTGTCTCAGCTTGGAATCTCACAATTTGTTTTCGATGAATATGAAGCTGATGACATAATTGGAACCTTTGCTGAAAAATTTAAAAACAGTACTAGAATATCAATATGGACTAAGGATCAGGACAGCTTGCAATTAATTGATGAGAATGTAAGTGTATGGCTGATTACCTCAAAATATTCGGATATGTATGCTGAGCTTGGTATAAATACTTCCTCTTTAAATATTCCAAGGGGAGTATTCGAATATACCCCTGAATATATGGAGCATTTTTATGGCATTTCACCCAGACAAATTATAGATAAGAAGGCTATTGAAGGTGATGCTTCCGACAATATACCCGGCATCTGCGGAATAGGTGAAAAAACAGTGATACCTCTTCTTCGTAAATTTAAAACGGTAGAAGGAATATATGCCTTTGTCGAAAACAACAGCGAAGTCTATATAAAAGAAGTATTTAAAAGCCTAGGTATTTCCCGTTCTCCTCTATCCAAGCTTATGGAACAGTCGGATAAGGAGCTTGTTGGAAAAAAAGCCGCTGAACTATGTAAGCAGCTAGCTACAATAAAGTGTGACATTAAAGAACTTGAACCCATAAACCTAGATTCACTGAAGTTACAAATTAATGAGGAGAATCTGAATAAAATTTTCTCAGAGCTTGGCTTTGAAAGCCTATTTAAATAACACAAAGCTTATAGACTGAAGCCCATAAGCTGCGCTATGGAATCCGGTGTTTCTAAGGAGCTCTCTGAAATAGATATGTTTAGATTTCTCATAAACATATCATCATAAATTTTAAAGTCATAACCAGTGTTGAAGCATACCTCTTGGTTGATGCTAACCTCCACCTTACCTAAAGCATCTTCAACACTGGATTTTCTTATTATATAATATTGCATATTGCATAGATTTAAAAATTGTTTTACTTTTTCCATAGTATTTTCATTTAGTGCCATAACAACAATAAAGTCTTCATAGTATTCATCATTGTTCTGTCTGATTTGCATTCCTAGCACAGTGGTTCTATTTTTTCTTTTTATATCGTATTTTTTATAGTTAATGTTAAAGCTGCTCATTCCTTCTATCAATTTTGGCACAGCTTTAGCGTACATTCTCTTCTGATCTTCATACATAACATCCGTATTCATTATTGCGACACATGCTCCTGAGCCCATAAGTTTTTTTAACAAATCTAGCTTATAAACCTCAAAGTTCTTTATTTTAAAGTAGTCTATACTTAGTAAATCTTCATTTTTTAGTCTTTTCACTTTCATTTTAGGTTTTTTGCTACTAAACAAATTCATTATATTCACCTTTTCTTTACATTATCTTTTATTATCCAACCGCATTCAGAAGCTGCTTATGAGTTTATTAACTCTTTCGACATTATATTAGAGATTTCAAATTATTCCGTATATATTTATATTATATTTCACCTTGTAACCGTATGCAATATACTCGCTTCTATATGTTCTAACCTAACGCAGCTTTAATAAGCTTTCCGATTAAATATAGTGTATAATATTGTAGTAACTACATTTCAAAAGAGGTGATTTAATATGTTCATAAATTTTTATAAAACCACCGCAGGTACTATAGGTATTGCAGAGAAGGATGGAAAAATAACAAATTTATACTTTGAAACTGACACTATTCCAGTTGATGCTATTAAGCAGGAAACACCTGTGCTTAAAACCGCTTCACTTCAACTCACGGCTTATCTTTCAG
The DNA here is from genome assembly GCA_023417975.1 of Bacillota bacterium. Lineage (GTDB taxonomy): Bacteria > Bacillota > Clostridia > Clostridiales > Clostridiaceae > JAEZDX01. The sequence continues at coordinate 9,643 of JAEZDX010000190.1, read as the reverse complement.
GTGAACTTAAGGATTTTTCTCTGCCGTTGGACCCAATTGGTTCTCCTTTTATGAAAAGTGTATGGGCAAAGTTATGTGATATACCCTTTGGCAAAACAGCAACCTACAAGGATATAGCTGTAAGCATAGGCTCACCAAAAGCTGCCCGGGCAGTTGGACTTGCCAATAATCGTAATCCAATTCCAATTTTCATTCCTTGTCATAGAGTTATTGGGGCTAATGGTGCCTTAACAGGCTACAGAGGCGGCTTAGACCTAAAGAAAATGCTGCTGAATATAGAAAGGGCCGGTGACACAATTTAAAACTCACATTGTAATTGACAATTAAGGCTTGTTCTTCATTACTCACTGTTAAGTCTTAATTTTATCCTTAATTGTCAATTATCTGATTTTTATCTCAATTATGATCTTGCCAAACTTTTATGTCTTTCCACATACCAATCGATAGTTTCAATTAAGCCTTCATGGAAGGAAACTCCAGATTTCCAGCCTAACTCTTCAGTAATTTTTCTTGGGTCTATACCATACCTTCTGTCATGCCCTTTTCTATCTTCAACATACTCAATCAAAGCTTCAGTTATTTGCTTATCATAGTTTTCATTCAAATACTTAATTATTATCTTTGCTATACTTATATTAGAGCATTCATTGTGTCCACCAATATTATATACTTCCCCCATGCTTCCCTTATTAATTACTAAATCAATGGCACTACAGTGGTCCTCAACATATAACCAATCCCTTATATTAAGCCCATCTCCATATAAAGTCAAAGGTTTATGCGTGAGGCAATTATTTATAAGCTTAGGAATGAGCTTTTCGGAAAACTGAAATTTACCATAATTATTTGAACATCTAGTTATATTTACTGGCATATTAAAGGTATCGCAGTAAGCTTTTACCATCAAGTCAGCTCCTGCCTTGCTCGAAGAATATGGACTTCTAGGCGCTAGTGGAGTTTCTTCTGTAAAATAGCCTGTTTCCTCCAGTGAGCCATATACTTCATCAGTACTGACCTGTAAAAACTTCACTCCTCTCTTCCATCCATCCTCCAATTCCCAATCAGCTTTTGCACAATTTAGTAAGTTCACGGTTCCAAGTACATTTGAGCGCACAAACAATTCCGGTGTTTCTATACTTCTGTCAACGTGAGATTCTGCTGCAAAATTCACAACATAATGGATTTCATTCATGCGGAAAAGTCTAGAAACCAGTTCTCTATCGCATATGTCACCTTGTACAAAAGTGTACCTGCCATCGTTAGCTGCCTCCTTCAAATTTTCCAAGTTACCTGCATAGGTAAGCTTGTCTAGATTTATTATTTCTATATCTTCATATTTCTTGAGCAAAAATAAAATAAAATTTGATCCGATAAAACCTGCTCCACCTGTTATAAGATAAGTTTTCATATATTTTTCTCCTTCACTTCATTTTATATTAATAAAAGGTACCTTTAATTAAACCAATATATTTTCTAGATTTTTGTACATATAAACAATCCTGCATTTTTTGTTATCCTTAAATTTCCTGATTTATCAACTTTCATTCTAATGAATTTTTCAAATTCTTCATATCTATCCTTTAAAATCATATGCTGATTGCCATGACAGGACAAAATATAGTCAAGCAAAGGCTTATAATCATCTATTATTAAATAATCTTCATAGTTTAGCTTTTCAATGACGTTAAACCAAGGCATTAAATGTGCCTCTCCGTTCTCAAGCCCAAATATGTCCTGTAGATTAATTTCCGATAAAACCATTCTGCTGTCAAACTTTTTTGCCAGCTCTTCAACTTCTTTCATATGATTAAGCCCATAGGTACTGCAGTAAAGCTTACCTCCTGTTTTCAAAACTCTGCTAACTTCACACAGCGCCTTATCCATATCTTTAACATAGAACAGCATATGATTTGCAATAACCTTATCAAAGGTCTCAGCTTTGTATGGAAGTTTTTCACAATCTGCCCTATTGAATTTTGCGTTAATTCCCAGACATTTAAGATTATTCTCGGCATCATTGATCATACCCTTGGAGATATCCGTTATTTCCAAGCTTACTCTACTAGGTATTTTTGAGTAATTGCTCTTCCAGAGCTCTCCATTACCACACCCAATTTCCAGTATGCTTTCGCCTGAAGAAATATCTAATTTATCATAAATCCACTTAAACCATCCACACTTATTAACTCCAAACCTTTCATGCAAATTTATTCTGGTCTTTAGGTTTGATGAGTCTTTGTACTGTTCAACTACGTCCTTTTCCATATTTAAAACATGAATAATATTAATAACCTTGCTCCAGTCAAGTTCATTCTTTTCTTCAAGCATTTTATCCGCTTCCAATATTGATGTTTCAATCATGTTTAAATGCTCTATTTTATTTCTAACTATCTGTAGCTGCATACTTAAGGATCTCTTTAAATCTTTACTGTCCGTATCTTCGGAGACAGTAAAAAATATATCTTCTAAAGAAAACCCTAAATACTTTAAAGTCAAAATTCTTTGCAGTTTGGCAAAATCTTCATCTGTATATAATCTATAGCCTGAGCTGCTTAAGCTGGAAGGTTTCAATATTCCTTTATTATCATAAAACCTTATAGTTCTTATTGTAACGCCCGCCTTTTTAGCAAATTCTCCTGCTGTATAATGCTTTTTCTCTTTCATTTTCATCACCCATTTTTATTATAATGGGTGACGTCAGGTAACGGTCAATAGCAGTATATAATATTTTATATAATATTTTTTCAATATAATAAGACCACTCAGGCTGCAAACTTATGGCCTGGTGGTGCTTAATCTATTTGAGACTCTGAACTATACTATTATTAAAGGAAAGATATATATTCATTAACAACCATATATTAAAGGAGGATTTATAATGAAAGTCGGAGTAATAATGGGGGGAATCTCTTCCGAAAGAGAAGTATCTTTAAGAACAGGTGAGGAAATAGCATCTAATTTGGATAAAAACAAATATCAGGTTAGCATGCTTGTAATTGATAAAAAAGAAGATTTGGTGGAAAAGGTTAAAGACATAGATTTTGCATTTATAGCTCTTCACGGTAAGTTTGGCGAGGATGGTACCGTTCAAGGAGTTCTTCAAACCCTTGGAATACCGTATTCAGGAAGCGATGTAGCTTGCAGTGCACTCTGTATGGATAAAGATATGACTAAAAAAATACTGCGCTACTCAGGAATAAATACAGCAGATTGGGTGATGGTAAAAGATACCAAGGATGTGGATAAACCTGCAATAGAAAGACTAGGTTTTCCTTTGGTGGTGAAACCTAATTGCGGTGGCTCCTCTGTAGCAACCAATGTTGTTGAAAGTTTTGACAAACTTGAAGCAGCAATTATTGAAGCTTTAAAATACGACTCGGAAGTAATGCTTGAACAATATATAAAAGGAGAAGAAATTACATGCTGTATATTAGACGGAAAACTGCTTCCGGTAATAGCAATTAAACCAACCAGTTCCTTTTTCGATTACACATCCAAATATTCAGATGGCGGTGCCGAGGAAGTGATTATTAATCTAGAGCCTAAATTGCATGAAACTGTAGAGAAAATGGCTCTACAATGCTGGAAAGGACTTAAGTGTAAGGTGTATTCCAGAGTTGATATGTTTATAAAACAAGGAGTTCCTTATGTTCTTGAGTTAAACACTCTTCCAGGCATGACTAAAAACAGTCTATTTCCAAAAAGCGCAGCAGCAGTAGGAATGTCTTTTTCTCAGCTGTTAGATTGTATAATACAATATTCTCTTAAAGAAAAAAGCATCTAAATTGAATAGATGTGTGAATTTACATTAGACTTTGTTAATGTTAAACTCACACATCTATATAAGGATAACTTTTACTTTTGCATAATTAATTTATCTTTTTGAAGTATATGTTCGCTTGTCCAATCAACAATGAAATCCAATATAGAAAGCAAGTAGGCATCTTGATTCTCATCAATCTTATTAAAGTCAATATCATTTACCTTTTTTATGAACTCATCATGTTCCACTTTTTGTGAAAGGAATCTCTTATAACCTATCTTCAGCATATATTCTTCTTCACATTTGAAATGATAAATAGCATAATCCTTTAGCTCACCAATAACATTTAATATTCTGTCATACTTGTCTACATATATATCATTTGTCAACAATTCATATGCTTTTTGCGCAATCTCAAATAGCATTTTATGCTGCTCATCAATAATGTCAATTCCAATAACATACTCATCTTTCCATTTTAACATCCTAATCCTCATCCTTTCACTATCATTACTAATATTATAAAGTAATTCACTTTGCGAAAACAACATTTTTCTTCAATAATTAGCAATATTTCTCCTTTTTTTTGTACTTAAAATTAAATTTTTTGAAAAGTGAATATATGGCATAATAATCACATAATAGTTATAAGGAATTTCAATTGCTATAGGTATTTTCTTTATATATGCAATATGTCATAATTATAATTAGAGGAGTGATTTTATGAGACGGTTAATTAATTTATTATTAGGAATCCTGTTTGTCATACTGGCTATAAAAATAACTTTTAAATTATTAAAGATTATTTTTATATTATTTATTATTTATCTAATCTATGATTTTGTGAAAAGAAAATAAAAGCTTAATACTTATTTTTACTGCAATAAAAGTATCCCTATAATGTTCAGTAGCAGCTTACCATTATAGGGACGTTTTTTTATTTAATATTATGTGTGCTACAACAGTTTTTCACTCATTATATCCGCCAAGTTCACACGCTCAACTCTTGCCTTTATCTCATCAATTTCCGTAGTGTATAATCCAAGCTCTTTCATTCTTTTAAAATATTCTGCTCCTGCAAAAGTGTATCTGTTTCGCCTTCCTTCCTTTGTGTTCAATTGAGAGTTTGCAAAAGCAATCAAATCTCCAACTGCCAAGGTTTTGGGCAGTGTAAGCAATGGTATTCCAAGTCCCTTTCTCACTGCATTATGTCCCGCCAGTGACCCGGTACATATTGCTTCTCCACGCTATACCAAATTGCGAAAATCACCCAAAGTATTACATTTAATCTATATGACGTTTTACATGAATATATTAGTGAAAACACCCTAGGTCATAGGATTAAAAAGAAGAGGCTGAAATTAAGAATGTCTACAATAGAATTTAGTAAGAGACTTGATATTTCAGAAGCGTTACTTTATGCTTATGAATCAGATATAGTATATCCGCCTGGGAAAATTTTAAGAGCAATGTCGAAGATACTTAAAGTTCCTATTAGGTATTTAGATGACAGTGATTATTGTAAATTTATACTTTCTGATTATGGATCTATTATAAAGAAATGGCGGACTACTCATAATTTGAATTTAAGACAAGCTTCTATAGTTGTAGGTATTAGTTCAAGTGCTATAGGAAGCTGGGAAAACGGTGTTTATATTCCTGACAAAAATAGCTTTAAAAAATTAAAACCATTTTTAAATTTATAATATTATTATGTGTATTAGGCGGAGTAGGTTCTCCGCCTTTATCATTATTTTTACTGCTTGAAATGTTGAAAAAACGCATCAATTTCACTTTAGTATTACTTTTAAAAATCTTGTTGCACATCCTATATCAACAAATTTTCATGTTATTTTTTCACAAAGTACATAATGTAATTAATTTTTTACTTATATGGATAATGGAAAGATTAATAATCTGTGGTCTTCCTATTATATGAAACAGTTTAACTTAACATCGAGAAATGATAATGAACTTAGTCTTAAAATTTTTATGTTCCATACCTAACGCCATAATGGCACTTGTTCATCTGCAACTAATTAAATATTAGAAAGTTATCTGGTAAATTCCTCGTATCTAATTGTATTGGAATAGTTTCCATAGCATCATTGAAAGCTACATTCTTTAGTTTCCTTTGGATATATGAAAAAAAGTCCTTTGTGCATACCCAACGCTGTAGTGTGTGTTGCTTATAAGGTTCGTCAATACCTATCGGCCCAATGTATTGCTCAAGCCACAGTACTTTTTCTCCTTTTCTTTCGAAAACAAAAGGATTAGTTATCGAAGCTTTTAAGTTAAATAATTTTTGAAACTTGACTGTAGGAATCATATATGCACAAGAAAAAGGAATTTGATATATAGGTGTGACTTTACAGAATAGTTTGTTAGCCAGTAAGTTATCGCACTCATACCTTTCTTTAACATAAAAACTATATGACCTACCAACACCTAAACTATATTCCATCTCATCTCCTTTCCTTTCTTTTTTCCCATCAATGGCTTCCAGTTCATAGGTAAAGATATAATTACACAAATAAGTGAAAAAGTATATTTGTGAACAAATTACAATTTCATCCTTTTTGATACCTGCTTTAATTTGTTTAATAAATCTGATGCGTGTTAGTTTCGTACCTGCGTTTTTTCCAACTAAACTTACTGAGTATTCACTAAACCATGTATTTTTATCATACACAAAATCAGGAGACTGCAGTAATATAAATGGGTCTTCAGAATAAGTTATTGCTTGCGCTATAACACTATTGTACCTTTTTAGCCAATCATACTTTCCAATGTATTCTGATAAGACCTCCATTAATATATTTATCTCAACATTCTGGAAAAAACGCATGTCTCCGCTATTATTATGATTTGTATCTCCAACATTATCCTGCAGTTTTTGCATTACTTCTATTTGTATATCTGAAAGCTGATCCCTCATTACAGTTTGTATTTGATTAAGCTTCAGTGATAAACAAGGAAAACCTTCAAAGCCACTAAAAATCACTGGAATAAATTCGTCATTATTAATTCTCGGAAGTTTATCTAGCAAAGTATATAAGTACCTTTTAAAACCTTTAATTTCCGAGAGCAATAAATAATCGTTATTTTGTTGACCACTTATTCTTTTATATGCATGTAAAACAATCCATGCTTGAACCCTAGTGAATAACTTATGGTTACTTGCTAATCTTTCTGTGACTATTGGTTCTATGTAATTAAATAAAAAAGGATATTCTGTAACCAATCTTTCAAAAAATAGCATCATCCACTCTTTACCACTATCACTTAGTTCTCCCCATTTAGTAGCAAATGTTTTGATTAAGCTATTATCTAATTTTATAAGTTGCCACAACCCCTGCAACGCTACCTCAATCTGTACTGCACTACTGCAGGAGATATTTTTCAGCAAGAGCTCAAATCCTAAATTTTTCCATGACATCTCATCATTTGTCTTGTTTAAATCAACTACCTCTATTGACTTAACGTTTCTAAGCTGTTTATCCCCCTCTGTCCACTGTTTTAACGTCTTAATATTATGCTGCAAACCTTTAATCAGTTCATTTTCTCCCAGTAACTGAGCTCTGAAGAATATTACATTTTCAATCATTTTAGATAGTCTACTAAATTCAGATTGCACATTAAAATCATTTTTTATGTCATCAAAGATAATATCAATCATAACCCAGTCTTGAGAACTATAGAAAAGTAGGTCAAATAAATTCTGATAAAATGATATTCCTATCTCTTCCCATGAAATATATGATTTTTTATTCTGCTCTTCTACAAAATAGATAAGCTTTTCTAAGTAATACTTAAAATCTTTTGTCTTTTGTTTTTTCATTCGTTTAACTAACTCATTTGCATAAACAATTGTAAACCTTGAAACAGGATTTTCTTTGTAAGCACTATAAAATTTATTAAATATTTCATTCATTGTATACTTGTCTAATTTTTCATTACTAGGTACCCTTATGTCATGCCCTTTACGTTCATTATTATGTATCCAATTGTATTCATTTCCTCTTCCTATCTTTTGGCTTACATTAAAATTAAGTGGTGCTATTTCCTTCAATTCTCTATGTAAATCAATGTATCCTAATCTATAACCAGATCTTAGTATTGCCTTTTTTATATCCTCGATATAAATTCTTCCTTCACGCTCTCTCCAGGTTATCCCCCCAATTGCAGTACACCAAAAATATAAAAGCTCCTCTTTGCTAAATTCTCCATTTTCCAAGATTGCGATAATTCCATCATATATGAATTTATTTATGCCCTTAGCAAAATAATCTAATTGCATAATATCTGCTGAATACAGATATTTATTAAAATCTCTTACCCCACTTTTGGCAGATGCTTTTGATAATATCTTATATATCGAAAGAATTGTATCATCACCTACAGATATACATCTTGCAATCTCAAGTAGCTTTAACCCTTCTACCTCCCAACGGTTTGGTTTTGCCTCAAGTAATGCCGACGTCCATTTAATACCATCATGTAATGGCACTCTCTCAATACTACAATGGATCCAATTACATCCTATTGTACTTTTTAGATCTTCAACTTCTTTGTTTAAACCGAATTTTTCTCCTAATCTGATAAAGTCTTCTGCTACCCTAAGCCTTTTAACATTGTTTCTCCAAATTAAATCATCTACGCTAATCCAGTTCTTATAAAATTCATCTTTCCAAACTAAGCCATTTTTTCCTATCCACATGTTAAACAGATTTTGAATAAGTAAATCCTCACCATTTTCTTTAAAGATTTCGAATATTTCCTCCATTTCTGTATGTATGGTATAGTTTTCTGTCATATATACTTTAATAAGCTTAATGAATAGCGAATAAGCTTCCTCTGTGCTGTTTTTTGCACAGTACGTACTTATTTTAAACAGAGCAGTTCTTAGTTCAGTAAAGTTTCGTGTATGAACAAGCTTTACTTTATCTATATCATATAGAAGTTTTATTTTACTAAACATAACCTTAATTCCATCTTCAGTTAAACAGTTATTTTTATAAAATAAATTGCGATAAAACCAGCCCAAATATATGCTTGTGTCAAAGAGATTGGTGATACACTCTTCAGTCCTAGCGTCTCTTCTATTGGAAAAATAATATTTTAGTGCTTTATTTGCCATTAACTCCTTATTACATTCATTCCAACCATTTATGAAGCATAACATAATAAATAAATAATGCTCTTCTTCTTGCAACATATAATCTATCATCTCAAACTCATAATTTATAACTTGAGATACATATTTATTTACTAAATACTTGTTGTGACATAGTAAGGCTAAAAATGCATAAATAATTTTATTGTTTGTTGCTAAATTCTCAAAGTTTACTTTTTTTAGTATATATCCAACCTCTCTCCACTTTTTTAACTTAGCCAATCTGATAAGTAAACTTTTTATTTTTTTCTCATCCAACAAGCACATGTATTTTCTAAAATGTCTGATGAATTCCATTTCATTTTCTGCTGTAATTGCCTGATTTAATAGCCCGTAGAAAATTTCTTTTAGACAAGTTCTATTAACTTTATTAGCAGCATCGTATCCAAGCTCTGAATTCACACCTGTATAATATATGATTTTTCCCCAGTCCTGTAAAAACGTAATTTTCTCTTTACCATAGCTTACGTCTCCATCCTTTTCTGATACATAATCAGCTACTCTACTCGTTAATATTTGCTCTGGGGATCCTTTAAACCATCTATTCATCAATCCACAAGCTCTATCTATCAAACCTGCATTAATAAGTTTATTTGCATCTTTGAGCACCTCTTCCAAGTGATAAATACCACTCTCTGAACTACCAAGTACTTTTCTTTCAGACTTTAAAACAGCAGGAATATTAATTTCACTCTTATCAAAAT
>JAEZDX010000118.1 GCA_023417975.1 Bacillota bacterium | reverse complement strand
GAATTGCAACATTTTTAGATTGTTTAGAAGCTAAGTGTGTTGAAACTGTAATTATCGTTTCACATGGATTTGCATTACCTGTTATTATTGCTTGGTGGCTCAAACTTCCTGTAAAAGCATTAAATAATGCTAGTTTTAACTCAACAAATAGAGATATTACATATCTTGGAGAAGATAGAAATGAGTGCCGTATATTGAAACACTTTTACTTTATATTTTGAGGAGGATAATAAAATGGATTTGAAAGAAAACCAAAAGGAATACTGGAATAAGGTGGCTCAAGATAAGCAGTTTACAACACCATTTCACAAGGAATTATTTACTGAAATAGTGGATAAAGAAGCTAGAATTTTAGATGTTGGTTGTGGTTATGGAAGGATACTAAATGAGCTATACTCACAAGGATTCAAAAATTTATTTGGTATAGATTTCTCCGAAAAGATGATAAAAAGAGGCCAGGAAGAGTTTTCATGGCTAACCCTAAATGTACAAGCTGATAAAAATATACCGTATGAAGATAATAGCTTTGATTCAGTAATTTTATTTGCAGTATTAACTTGCATAGCTGATGATAAAGATCAAATTTTCCTTATGGATGAAATTAAAAGAGTATTGAGACCGAATGGGATACTATATATAAATGATTTCCTATTAAATACAGACGAAAGAAACTTAAAAAGATATAAGATATATGAACATAAATATAATAAATATGGTGTTTTTGAATTACCAGAAGGAGCTGTGCTTAGACATCACGATTTAAGTTGGATAGAATCAATTACCTCAGAGTTTAATAATATAAAGTTTGAGAAGGTTACATATACAACCATGAATGGTAATAAATCAAATGGTTTTTTTTACTTAGGTAAAAATATTAAATAACATAATTTCTGAAAGTCGAATTACCCATATATAAGGAAGTTTCCTGGAGAAACATTTATGGCAAAGAATAGCAGCGAGAATGGAGAAAGTTAAATAGAGCTTTAATGAATCATTTGATGTATCTTCTTTAAGAAGTTCTATCACTATATCTCCATAGAGTTCTTTGATTTTTTCAATAATAGTAACTGTATTTTTCATATATAGTTTGAGTGGTTCTCGCCAGTCTGAATAATACGGTATTTTAATAACTTATTTAATTTTATAATGAACTTATATGTGAAGATTTCTGAACTTCTGCAGAGTTTAATTAGAGTTAATTAAACCTTCTTTCATAAAACATTATTATAATTGTTTAGATACTAACACTATATCATATATATCTATTATTCCATCATTATTAATATCTAGGTCAGCATTCCAGTTAATGTTTGAATTGTTATAATTATAATTCGATGCAATTAACGCAATGTCTTTTATATCAATGACTCCATCTTTATTAACATCTTTCTTTAATAAACTTTCATCTTGTACGTTGAATTCCCCTGCACTTAAATCCGTTGTAGAATTGGATATATTTATAGCATTTCCTGCCATATCCCTCAATTGAATCATGTCCACTTTCCAAGTACCTTCTATATCATAAATTCCTATTGAAATGCTGCCTTTAAGTACTCCATCACTGTCTGGATACAACGTAGCTTGTTTTGCCACTTGTCCAGCTGGTGATTTATACTGGATATAGGCATATTGTAATCCAGACACATCATCTGTTGCATCTATTGTTACTACTATATTATCTCCAGCTATTACATTACTTTTATCTATACTTATACTTTTAAATACAGGTGCCTTTGTATCTGGTATTACTTTACTTACATTATAATCCCCTGTACTTAGATCCGTAGTAGAACAGGATATATTTACAGCATTTCCTGCCATATCCCTCAATTGAATCATGTCCAATTTCCAGGTACCTTCTTTATCATAAATTCCTATTGAAATACTACCTTTAAGTACTCCATCACTGTCTGGATACAACGTAGCTTGTTTTGCCACTTGTCCAGCCGGTGATTTATACTGGATGTATGCAGATTTTAATCCAGACACATCATCTGTTGCATCTATTGTTGCCATTATATTATCTCCGCCTACTGCATTAATCTTATCTAAGCTAATGCTTTTAAAAACCGGTGGTGTAGTATCAGTTATTGCCTTTCCAGTAATTTTACAAAAAATAGCACTTGACAAGAATGTAAATATAAATGTAAATATAGCTATATGTTTTTTATTTAACATCTACTCCCTCTCCCTGTATTGAATTTACCTTGTATGATTATCCTTTAAATAGTTTTCATTTCCTCCAGGTCAATTATAACATATTTTCCGCTAATTTCATAAGAATTTCATAAAAGGGTAGTTTACCATTAAATACAGTATTATTCAGTCTTCAAAGAACAATTTTTGATTATATTTAAAACATAATGTAAGATAAGAACATAGCTTCTTGGATTAATAAAGTCTTTAATCTCAGCTACTTGTCGGAAGGTTTCTTCTTTTTTAGGAACAAAGCAAAATCCACAATTCTGGATGCAGCCCCGGGAAGTAAATCCCATACCGGCATTTACAATAGTCTCTGCCTATTTCATCTTGCTTTCTTTGGTTCCTATGCCCTTGATTCTCTTATAAATCATATCTGCAGTGCACAGGTCGTAATCCGGGTTTCATTCGTTCCACGACCTCAGAAAGAGTTTTATTTATATCCCATCCGGTGCCGCCAATTTCTATCTTGTCCCCATATTGCTTCTGGAGGATTTCGCATGTATGTTTTGACTTTGTAAATATGGCACTAGCGACGATCTTTTCATATTCCTTTCCCGGTTCCACAAATTCTACCTGTTCACCAAGGCTTTTATAATAGCTGCTAGTTTTCATTTACGCCAGGTTTGGCAACCTACTGTTTATATCAAATAAGCCTATCACTTCATCACTTCCTTAGTTCGTAATAATTAGCAATCGCAAAGTGTCCTTTTGTGCTGTTTAGGCTCTTCAGAAACAGCTTGTACACTTTCTTTGGTCTCTTCTTTTGTCTTCTTTTATTTCTCAGAAGCTAACATTATCCCGTAGTATTGGTAACCAAGTACATATAAAAATATCTTTCCTCCGGTGTTAGTTCAAGAACAAAATCATCCTGCCAAAATTTCACTTGGATTTTCTTTGTTATTGTCATTGCTATTACCTCCATAATATTCATTTTCACTCTATAAAAAAATATCCCTATAATAATAAATACACAGTTTGAGGGAACATTTACGGTTTTCAGAAAAATATTTTTTTATCGTATGCTAGTTTAGTAAAAGAAGCAATGATATTTTCCAAGGAAAGCACAAGAAAATCAGTTTAAATTATTTTATTTTCCGGGAATTCTGCAAGGAGCTAGAACAGAAAAAGAAAATACACCTTCAAAAAATTTGTTGCTTAAGTTGGATTTTGTATATGATGGATGGAACGATAAGTGGCAGTCAGAGGTTTATGTTTATCCAAAATGAATAGAACATTCGGTAAGAGGTTCAATATTCATTGCTGGAAAGTATTTATCTCAATCAAATTAAATATGATTTTGCAAGCTTGCAGATCTATTTATTCCTTCTGTTTTAATGCATTGTTATTATATGGTATAATAGTATTAATATAGATTCATCTTCGTAAGATATTTCGAACTAATTCATGAGCAATTATGAGAATTGATAATTTTATTCTAGGGAGGGAACTTATTGTGTCTAAACAAGATATTTTAACTGTTGAGGATGTATTTTCTATGTTAGATTCAAAACTCGCTGACCAAGCAAAACAATGGGATAGCTTTTACTCGGAAAGATGGGCGAAGGCTCCATTTATAGTACATCCTGATTTGCCAGATGAAAACATAAAAGAGTATTTTTCCAGTGGGTTAATCACTCCTAAGACTGTGCTTGAACTCGGGTGCGGTGAAGGTAGGAATGCGGTATATATGGCTAAACAAGGATGTGAGGTAACTGCAGTAGATTTATCTGAATCAGCTATAGCTAATGCTAAGACTTTTTCAGAGAATAATAATTGTAATGTTAATTTTATATGTAAATCAATATTCGAAATATATAATGAAGAATATGATTTTGTCTATGATAGTGGTTGCTTTCATCATTTACCTCCACATAGAAGAATTACATATGTGGAACTGTTAAGACGTATATTAAAAAAAGGTGGTTACTTTGGACTCACATGTTTTGCTTGGGGAGAACAATGTGCAGATGAAGTTACTGATTGGGAGTATTATGAGAAACGACGTGTAGGTGTGGCATTCACTAAGGAAAAACTTGAGCAAATATTTTGTGAAGACTTTGAAGTTGTAGAGATAAGAAAATATAAAGAAGGTAAAGAGGGTACTTTACAAGGGTTAGGCTTTATGTGGACAGCTCTGTTTAAAAAGAAATAGCAATAAGGTTGGTGAACAGTATTCTTTTATTACAATGCAATGATATATGATTGTGAAGCAAATGTTATTTAGATACTCTTATAGACCTGCAAATAATCCTCATAACTCAATTCAATCCAATTTTCATAAGCTTCAATAGCTTGCTTCTCAAAGCCCACATTAGTTGTACCTGTTGCCATTATGCAAAACCTCCATTTTTCTTGTTTTGTCTTTATTTTAATCCTGTCAACTCAACCCCAAGGTATTTCTATCGTGGATATGTTTGGTTCTGAATAATACGCAGATATATTGAGGCAGCCCCCTAAGACCCCCTTTGGACTTAGGAAGTACTTCCATAGATATACTAAAAGTTAGTTTAATAAAACTGCTATTTATATTTTTATGATATACTATCTTCTAAGTTCATTTCTAATTTGATCTTTCCATTTATTAATATTTGCGATTGCACTTTTTTCACCACCTAGATATATGTCTTCAATTGTCATCGACCACAATCTTAGTTCGCGCTTTCTTTCTGAATTCGGAATCGGATTTGTTATTTTGCCTACTGATTTTACAGTCTCTCGATTTTTCTTGAGAATATATGCTGAATCCCAATCATTATCATAAGCGTCAATAAATAGATTAACCAATTGCTTATATCCTTCTGCTGTATAATTCGAAGGATGTTGTATCATATAGCATGAAACAAGCCAAAAATGCAAGGCATATAATTTTGGATCGTTATGCTCCCATACAAGAGGAAACCCAAATAGCTCATAGCATGAAAATCCATCCGTCTCTTTGGCACCGCATTCTATACATCTTCCCGATTTCATAATTGTGTTATTATCAACCATCAATCATCAAACTCCTTTAAAAATATAATTTCAATAATAAAATTACTCCCTTCTAATTATCTTTATGTTAGTCTATCACGCAGCATTAGAATCATTATCCTTTTTAACATTTTTATTATTTTCCTATTTCTTCTTTAGCCTTTTTACTTGAGTGTATTGCAGTTATAAAATCAGTTAATTTTACTTTACAAGTATAACCTTCTCTTTCAAGAGCCATAGAACTTGCATTAACAATTATATTAAGCATATCTCCACCTGAAAGCCCTTCTGTTTCAACAATTATGCACTCCCAATCACTAGGAGAAAGTTGTACAGGCAGTTTACTCGGGATAAGTCTTTCAAAAAGCCTTTCTCTGCAGCTCTTATCGGGCAGCGGCATTTCTATGTGTCCAAGAATACGCCTGACAAAGGCAGAATCATAGTTGGATGCAAAGTTAGTGGCAAAAATAGTTATGCCCGAGAAACTGTCAAGCTCTAATAGCATTACCGAACGACTGACATTCACTGCGTGGTCTGTACTTTGAGTTATATTTGATAATCTTTTTCCAAGGATAGAATCTGCTTCGTCAAAGAATAATACAGCATTTGATTCCCTAGCCTTCTGAAAGACAGCCTTAATATTTTTTGGTGTTTCTCCTACAAACTTAGATTCTATTTCAGCATAGTTTACCCTGATAATGTTTCTGTTAAGCTCATTTGCTATAGCTTCAGCAGTAAAGCTCTTTCCGGTTCCCGGAGGACCATATAAGTTTATTGCAGTACGTCCTCCCGTAGCATCAACCTCCTTTAATCCAAAATCCTCATATAATACATCGTGATATTTAACCTTTGTAAGAAGACTTGCCAGCTGCATTCTTATTTTTTCTGAAACAACCAAATCCTCTAATCGGCGCTTCGGCTTTTCAACAGTAAACATATCCATCCTTTTATTTTTATCATTTTCTATTGTCCTCTGATTTTGAACTCCAAGAGGTGATACATATCTTTCCTCTGTTTGCGGCCTGAAATTTTCTCCATTTTCACTTCTTGTATTTATTTTCGTATTATTATCCATTTCAATCTCTCCTTATTTTGGTTACTCTTGCAGAACTTCATATTGGCTTTCCAACCATCTCATCTCTAATTCATCAACATAGCAATTAATAGAACTTTGAAGAAAGTCCGGAAGTTCAGGATCAATAGCTTCAAAAACCTTTCTAAATTCAGGATCATAGCTATAGATTTCACCTAATCCCCTTAACACCTCTAAGGATGGCTCGTAGAAGTACTGTATAAATTGATGCCATTTTATTAAAAGCTCCTGAATTACCTGACTATCTGCACCGCAATTCATATTGTCTGCCAACTCCTTAAATATTGAATTGCATTCTTCCATTATCAGCTCTTTTTTCTTTTCACCGTAGCTATTCCAATTCTGTGTGGATTGTGTAACTCTACTATCCCCCCATTGACTCCTTGCCTGTTTTTCATATTGCTTTTGTTTTTCATCAGTTAATCTATTTAATTTTCTATCTTTATTCATACTCTTCACTCCAATTAATTTAATTCTGCAGCACACTTAATTTTAAAAAATTATTATTGTATATGCCTAACTTATGGGCTCAAGAACATTAAACACTATGACGT
>JAEZDX010000643.1 GCA_023417975.1 Bacillota bacterium | reverse complement strand
GAAATAAATATACTTATATTATACATATTTGTAATATTTTGTATTTATAGATTACTATCCTTCCCACTTGTATACCTTAAACCTCAAAGCATCGGCGTAGCCATCAAGATGATTTATTAGAAATCTGTTTATATTTGCTCTGTTTTGAGGACTGAATCCCGATTTTGCATCTTCTATCTCATCAATTTTCTTTATTCTTTTAAGTTCAATATATCCTCTGTTTGATCCATTTGCCAAATTCTTTATTTCTATCCGCTTTGCCAAAATAGAACTTGTTTGAAATACAAATTTATTATTATCTGATGGATGATCTATTGTTACAGTGTAAGGACAGTATATTATATGATTAATGTAAGAGCCTGTGCTGCTAGGCTGCTTAATGGATACATTACCGTCTATTATATACATTTTATACATACCTTTATAGGCATCTTCAAATTCGGTACCATAATCGTTACTGTTCCAGTCTGAAGAAGGGTAGGTAAAGTTGTAAAAATACTTTCCTCCGCTTCTCGTTTCAGTATATATTAGCTTACCGTTTTTATATTGATTGTATAGGTTATTATTTCTGCTATTACTTACTACTGTTATCATGCGTCTCATTATAAAATCTTTTACATTTGCTACAAAAGCCGACCAATCAAAAGTATCTGTTACTGTTGGAGATTTCTTAGTGATTTTGAAGGTTACTAGAGAAGTTATGGTGTTTCCGCTGTCGTCGGTTGAAGTCTGCCGTTCTCCAAAAATTTTGTAGTTGGGGTTTGGGTTCGTATAGAAGTTGTCTCCATAAAAATCTGTAAGCCCCGGATCCGGAAAAACAGGTGTTGAAAGTACCGGTAATATGTTAAATTGACTTAAGGCTGAATTTTTGACTATACTGGTTACTGCAGAATTCTTGGATACATTGGTGGCTATAGTTTTTATTTCTCCGGAGGTGTAAGTCAAAGATTTTGGTTTTATGCTTAAGTTAGCGCCCTGTAAGTACATGCTTCCATCCAAATTCAAATCATTAACACTTTCTTGCATAGTGAAGGTTGTATTTGAATTTCCTGATACATTATCTAAAGTAGTAAATATATTACCGAAAATAAGATCAAAATACTCATTGGATATGTCTTTTTTCAGAATATAAGCCTTAAGATTTTTTCTCACATTAGTTCCGCTTTGCACAGCTGTTGAAGTTATGGATACTCCCGGCCCCTGAGACTCTATATTGCTAATATCTTGGAATGTAACAGTACAATTGATATTGCTATCTGAAAACTTAAAATTCTTAGCTGCGAAAGGTCTGTCTTCGACAAAAATATCCGGAGTTTCAAGCAGCTTTTGTTTTAATTGCATCAAGCCTTTTTCTACGCCCGATTCGGCCATTAGTCCTACTGCATCAAGATTTTCGTTGAGTCTGTTGGATTTATAAGCCATTGCAGTAGTAGTTATAATAGCTGCACTTAATATGGTCAATATAGCAATAACAGCAATTGACATTACTAATGCACTGCCGTTTTTCTTTCTCATTTAATGTCACCTCCAAAATCCACTGTCGCCACTCTGAAATTCATAGTTCTTGTTTCTCCCTTATAGCTTGCGGACACTCCTATCTCATAATATTTGTGAGAATTTCCTGCATCGCTTGTATTTGGAGTCACAGTAACAGCATCATCCGAGGAAGGAGCAGTTATATTTCTTGATATCAATACGTCCTTGGTATTTGTATAGTATTTAATATTCTGTGGTGATATAAATATTTTAAACCAATTAAGCTTTCCTGCCTTATCCATCACATTGCTCTTAATAATTGCTATATTTTCATAGGCTGTTGCCTTATATGCTCCAACTAGCGTAAAATTTGTAAAATGCATTGGGTTAGTAATACCATCCTCTGTTGTATCACAATTTATATCAAGACCTTTAAGTATAACCTGTTCATTTATATTATAAGAACGGCTTTCATAGGACGGTATGTCAACTTCATTAATAACGTCCCAGTTTGTTCCTTTATTCGTACTATCCAACTGAATATTCACCGGAAAATATTTTATCCCGGATGTTACAGAACTATCTACAGGTACTTCTACCTTTCTGATCTCTTTGTTTATTTTATCATATACATAGTAAACCTTTGATCCGTTTATTCCCATACTATAAATAAGAGGCCTGTACAAATTAATTTTGCAATAATCGTTGTTATAAGCCATGTCCGTTCCAGGAAACTGATACACGCCTCCTACATTTTGAGGGTCAATCGTAGAAGAAGCATTTCTGATTTCAGCATATATGCTTTTTCTGAAGTTATCCAAACTTTCTTGCACTAAATTTTTGCTTTCCAAGCTTGAACTGAGCCTTGTATAGTAAGTTAAAACAGAATAGCATGCCATACCGACAATAGCTAATAATGAAATTGTCACTGTCAATTCTACTAGTGTAAAGCCCTTTTTTATCACAGTCATCACCTACCCAAATAAACAACCAGAGAACTGTTCTGATCATTTTCTTTTCCTATTTCAACCACTCTTACATACATTCTGCATGCATTTAGTTTTGAATTCAGAGTTATATTTGCATTTGTATCTAAGGTTTGACCTATCATAATTGATGTGCTGAATTCAAAGCAGGCTCCATATTTTTTTCCTGATGCTGCCCCTTGAGCTATCATTTTCGCATATATATCCCCGGTGTCCGTTAGAAAGGAATCAATGTTTAATTTACCATCAATGTCACTTTTATTATTAAAATAGAAATATCCTTTATAAGCGCCTGAACCGCCGCTCAAGGCATTTACATAGCTTTTACCTCCACTCTTGAAGGTCTGTATAATATATTGATTAAAATTATATGTATTTGAATTTTCTTCAACTTGCTTGTTCATCTTAATTGCAGCAGAAGATGCTCCAGCCACTACGGACAAAACTACCATAAGCAGTGCCATAGCTGCTATGAGCTCTACAAGAGTAAATCCTTTCTTTTTCATATAGCCACCACCTTATACCACTCCTACTAAGAAATAAATTAATAATGGGCTATTTGAATGGGTCTTCCTTGGAGTAGGTGTTTGTATTGAACTGATAATCCGCTTGCTGTTGTTGATTTCCTGCGCAATAATATGCTATAACCAATTTTGCTGTTATATCTGAGCTGTCACTTTTTTTATCAAAGCTTAGCTGCATAAAACTGTTTGCCCGTGACTCTTCTTCAATTTGTTTGATCACATTGTTCACACTTCCATAACTGCCTGATAAGGTAATATGAATAGGTATACTCTTAAGCCTATTGCTTGAAGCTTGAGCATCGGAACTATTTTTCGTATTATTACCGTTTTGATTGTTTGTGTTTTGGCTGTCTTCTGCTTCCTTCACATCTTCTATCTGTAAATCATCCAATCTTACCTTGCCGCCATCTGTATATTTTTTAATATTATATATAATATCCGGCACTCTCGCTGTACCTGGTACCGCCTTCATCAATTCATCTCTTTTTCCTTGTAGGTCCTTTAATTCCTTTTGTAAGCTTGCTGTTTTCACCTTAGCTACTGTAACCTTATCAAAGTCAGCTTCCAAGCTTTCCACCCTTATATTTATTTGCTCTGTTTTATTAAGCATAGGTGTAAGATAAAATGTGAAATAAACATATACTATTCCTGCCAATAACACTCCTAACAATAAAATCTTTTCTTTCATGCTCAAGTTTTTCATTTAATCACCTCGGTTTCCGCTAATATGAAATATTAATTGTAAACTTATATATATCTGTATTTGCATCCCTTTGAATATCGTTAACTATAATTTTCGAATAATTTTTACTTTCTTCAAGATTTGCAGCAAATTCTGAAATTGAGTTATAGTTTTTGGTTTGCCCATTTATTACTATATGGCCGGTTACATCGTAATTAAATGATAATACTGTTACGTCTGATGGAAGCTTAACTCTTATCTTTTCAAGTTCCTCCGTAGGTCGCAGCTTTTTTGTAGTAGCCTTCTCCGTTTCACTTATGTATGACTTTATATCGCTAATCTGTTTCGATAAATCGGTACTTTGCTTTAATATATTTTCACTGCCCTTTAACTTTTCCTCCAAGTCCCTTTTTGTGGACACTGCACTGCTATATTTAATTTCCGGTATGATAATACCTGCTAGAAAGATAATTGCTAATATTGCTGCCACTGCTACTACTTGTGTGTATTGTTTTTTCTTATTACTATCCTTTCTGAGAGAATACGGAATTAAATTAAGCTCTCCCATACGTTACTCCTTTCTCATAAGTAAGCCTATAGTACTTATAAACTTAGAATAATCAACATCTGATGGCAATTTAATTTTATGATTCATAACTTTTTGTGAACTCAGCGACTGTACTTTACAGCCAAAGTATGATTTTATATAAAATTCAAAGCCTTTCAGCTTGGCCCCTGCGCCTATTACATATATATATTCCAAGTCTTGCTCGGTTCTTCCCATGTTATAGAAACGTATTACATTTTGAAAGGTTGAACACATATTATCCAGCATTATTTTCATTCTGCTTTGAACCTCATCGGTGGTTCTTAAGGCTGAAAAATCTATGCTTTCATAAATATGTTTGTCCACAAACTCCAAACCTATATTTTCTCTTCTAGCCAAAAAGTATTTTATATTATTTAATCCAAAAGGCACTTCTCTATCTATGAATAGCTTCCCGTTATCAATTATAGTAAAGCTTGTAGTTACATCTCCCATATCCAATATTCCTACAGCCTTCCCATTCCTGCATATTCTGTTGAACACTCTTACTATGCAATTAGAATAAACATCTACACTTTGCACTTTTAGCTTAAGCTTCTGGCTTAGACTTATTAACTGATCAACCTTTTCCCTAGGCGCTGCAGCTACCATAAGCTTAACCGATTTATTTTTTTTAATATCCTTTTTGTCTAATACTTCATAATCTATATAATGGTTTTCCCCGCCTCCGGGAAGATTTTGACCTATCTCCCACTCAGCTGCTTCTCGCAGCCCTTTCTCCTTCAAAGCAGGGCACTCAATTTGTCTTACCACAACATCTTGTCCATGAATGGAAAATGAAACATTTCTATTTTTAATATTTGTTTTTACAATAAAGCCGTCTAGGGCTTTTCTTACAGCTTCCATATCAATAATTTTTCCGTCTGTTATGCAGTTATCCTCCAGCTTTAATATTTCCGCGCATTTTATGCTTGAGCTGTTTCCGTATACAGCCTTTAATATGTTATCACTTATATCTACCGCCAACCTAGTGCTGTCCATAATTCCTTGCAGCATAGTTAACACCTCTCATTTCTCTGATTGAACCTAAATTGATGTTTAGCAATTAATAATTATGCATATTGACAATTAGGAGCTTTTAAAATTGAGAATTATAGGTTGAAATATACATTTCAACCAAAATTCTCAACCTTAAAATTATGACTATTGAGTTGCAACTGCATTTCTTAGTGCTGTAATTGTAGTTGTTCCTAAAATTGAAACAGTGCTGGCACCTACTTTAATACTTTCACTTTTATTAATAGCAGTTTGTACACTATTAACTAACTGAGTATAGGCATCAATGGTAGTATCATATGTAGCTGATGCAGCTGTAATTGCCGATAATTGAGCATCATCCTTAATTATCTTATTACTATCTGTAACTGTTGCATTGTAAACTTCAACTTGAGATAATATAGTCCTTGCATCTGCCCTTGCTGCCCTTTCTTTTGCCGATGTTGATAAGTTGCTTATCCTTGGTACTATTATTGCGGCCAAAATGGCAAGAATAGCTATAACTGCAATAAGTTCAA
>JAEZDX010000545.1 GCA_023417975.1 Bacillota bacterium | reverse complement strand
CACTTGAGAAGTGCTTTGCTATGGAATAGAAGAAAGGTAATAGTGGAATAGGGATGGATGTTGATTATATTGTAATGTTATCTATTTTACAATTGCATAGAGGTAAAAGTATAAAACTCGTACAAGGGAAACTTTGCGATGTAGATGGGATAAACGATATAAGCAGCAATGATTTGTTGCGTTATATATCAGAAAAATTTGTTTTGAATATGGAAAATAAAGTTCTTAATGAAAGTATTAACCGACTCATATCGGGTGGCTTTCTAAGTATTAGAGAGGGCCGGATGTGTCCATCTCTTGGATTAATACATTATTTTGTTGAGATACTTCAGTATGGAGATGATATTAAGGAAAGTTTAAGCATGCTATCAGCTAGAATGGAGAATAAGAGTAAATAATTAGGGGAGTTGAAATATGATATTCACTTTAGGGGAATATGTACTTGAAGTAAATGTTGAAGAAAATAAAAACTATTATAAATATGAAAGATATGTTTCGGCAGGATGTGAATGTGATGGATGCCAGAACTATGAGACGGCGGTTGAAAAGTTATCTCAAGAGGTTAGTAACTTATTTAATCAATTAGGGTTAGATATCAGGAAACCAGCGGAAGTATATGTGAATTACTCTGAGAATAATATTTTATGTTACGGTGGATTTTATCATATATGTGGCATGATTACTAAAGGTGAATCACCTTGGGAGGTTGTATCGAAAACGAAAGAATCCATGACAAGTCATTTGAATGAAGAAAAAATGATTGATATAGATGATAATTTTAAGGTTGGATTTCAAGAAGAGTGTGCATTAATAAATAATAAATTTCCAAGGCCGTGCATTCAAATGGAGATTCTGGCCTATTTACCTTGGTCATTAGATAAGACCAATACATATAAATACTAGAGAATGGAATTTGACGAAAACCATGTAACCATTATTACAAGAATGATTTGATGGGGAGAACCTATATGAATATATATGATTTCTTAGTAAGTAGAAATAGTGATTGTAAATTGACGGATATAGAAAAGAAAGAAGTACTGGAAAAGTTTATTGAACGCTTCGTTGATAAACAGGTGGTATCTGAGAATATCTTGTATTGGAATTCAATAAAATCAGAATTTAAGACGAGGATGAAAAGGATTGATTTTGATAAATTAAATTCGATTAATGAAAGTTATTTAGATAATCTGTATATTTATCTTGAAAGACACAAGGAAGTATTTATAGGAAATATTCAGATTATCATTGATTTCCTTGAACAACAGGAACCTTGGGAAGATACTGATATCATTGGTTTTGATAGAAGTTTCAATTGGTTTATCGCACTTACTCATGAAGATGAAATTATATATATTGATTCTTATTTGGGCATTTAGATACGATTTATTTTTATTATTAAGGAATGCTTTATATATATCTGAAAACACCCCTGGTAAGCAGCGAATATATTCTTAGGAAATAGCATGATTTATATATAGCAGGAATTGATTATTATTTGAATGAAATCATAAATACTGGACGGACCAGTTATTGACAATGGTATGAAGAAATCATGGGTGAAGGTGTGAAAATATGAATCTAATAAAAGGTATTTCAAGCAAGGGAATAGAGTATCTAAACGACAAAACAAATTTAATTGAATTTATAGATTTTCAAATATGTAATAACAACTGGGTTGAATATCAGATAATGAAACGAAAATTAAATGATATAGATGGTCAGAAGTTTAGGGAAAGGGATAGAAATATAGGTCAGAGAGATATTTGTGCAAATCCCTGCTATATTAAATTTTTTACAAAGCCTAATATGGTTAAAATTGAATTTAACAATAAAGATGAATTTGAAAAGATAAGGGATGCCATAATCCAATATGGGTGGAGGACTTTGGATTTAAGTTAGTATAATTACTATTTTGAACTATATAATGATTGGTTTAGTTTTAATCAAGATAAACATGAAATCTCTTTTAGAGAATGGTGCATTGTAAATAATAAAAAATACTCGTGGGTAAAGGCTTATTATTATGAAAAACAATGCTAGAAGTAAAGATATTTTGATCAATTATTTATGGGATATAAGCAGGGATTAATAAGTTAAAATTGTTAACCTGAGTATTTTCAATATGTTTGGAGAAAATTGTGGACTAGAAAAGACAGCATAAAAAGTAAGGTGACTACCTCGAAATCAGGCGTACGGGACATACCCGTACCGTGGGGTAGAAGGCCTAAATGGCCTTCTGCGGGACGCTTGGCGGCTGAGAGGCCGCCACTCTTAAGCGTCACCGGACCAAATCCCACTCTCTCCGCCAAAACGGAAAGGCTCTAGCAGTTTTTGCTGGAGCTTTTTCTGTGATTCCAGATGCTACATTGTTCTCAAGTGTTTATCTGCGCCGGTAAGAACAAAGTTAACTATATCCTCAATTAAGACTTCTTTAGTAATAGACAATCTCTGAACTTCCCATCTATAAACTGCATTGTAAATAGAAGTACTTATCATCGTTGCAATCAGTTCCATATGCATGCCGTAGTCAGTTGACTCTGATTCCTTTTTTAGTGCTGTATAAATAATAGAGTAAAGTTCTTCAGTTATTTTATTTCCCATCAGCGGAAGAATAGAGATATATCCACATTTGCAGGTATTCTTTATCATTTCAAAATAATCGCAAAGACAAAGTACGAGAATACGTATTGTATGCTCGTTTATAGAAATCTTACCTTGAATTTTATTTGATAGAAGCTCCGAAAATTTTTCTACTATTAGAGTATCAAGAAGAGCATATTTATCAGTAAAATGTGCATAAAAGGTTGCCCGGTTTATGGTTGCGGCGGTGGTGATATCCTTCACTGTAATAGCTTCGAAACCTTTTTTAGAGACTACTGTAATAAACGCATTGGTTATGAGTTCGCGGGTTCTTTTTACTCTTGGATCATTTTCATTTATTGCAGCCATAGATACAGCTCCTTTTAATAGAAATTTTTAATTCTATCCGACAATTATAAGGAAGTGTTACCTAACCAACACTTCCTTAAATCTGTTGATTGAAAAGTATATAAGCATAGTATATTCTTATTATAAACAACACGCGTTGCTTTTACAATGTGTGTTGGATTAAAAACACATTGTAAAAGCATCTATAGTTTTAGGGGGAAGATATTAAATATGGCAAATTTAAATCCAGCATGTAAATGCATAAATAAAAATTGTAAAAATCACGGAAATTGTAAAGTTTGTAGAGAATATCATAAGGCGCAACCTTTTCTTAACCAAACCTATTGTCAGGCAGGCGCAATAAAATTCATAACAAAAGGATTATTGGTTAAGTTGAAGATTCGTACTTAAATTAAGTGAAATTAGGAGAGTGAATTATTTCTTCAGTTGATGCCTTTATTAGATTTATGGCAGGTTCTAGAAACAGAAAGCCGTGGTCTCTCTAAGTAAAGTGGCAAGGTTGGTTATAAGACTGACCTTGCCGTTTTTTCGCTGCTTGGAAATATATACATTAGTAAGTACTGTGGCTGATTTGGAGTTCAGTAGTTAGTGGAAATACATCAACAGTAAAGGATATGGAAGGGTATCTAACATGA
The DNA here is from genome assembly GCA_023417975.1 of Bacillota bacterium. Lineage (GTDB taxonomy): Bacteria > Bacillota > Clostridia > Clostridiales > Clostridiaceae > JAEZDX01. The sequence continues at coordinate 1,239 of JAEZDX010000545.1, read as the reverse complement.
CAAAAAAAGGACGTCCCTCTCTGGCATTTATTTAAAACTTTTAGACAAATATGCCGGATATGAGACGTCACTTTTGGTTATTTACAGGAGGATGTGAAAAATATAGCCATTCTTTTTCGCGGGCCGCTTGTGGTACGCCACACGCGACAAAACAATTAATAATTGTTTTGCTCCCCAGAGGAATCCAAAGAGGGTAGCGAAACCTATAGATTGGCTTTTTTCACAGCCACCTATAGAGCTTATAGATTGTTAACTGTATACATAAATTTATGATTATAGTTTAGTATTATCAGAAGCTGATGCAAACGGACCAGGGATAACATGAACACCGCGATGATTTCCGAAGTAGTCCGCGTCAAAGCGTATGGGTGTTCCATCTGCATTTTCAAAGTATTGTTCCGGTTCGAAGGCTTTGCCGAGAATTTCCGTGTGGATCATTCGATCGCTGAAATCCTTCAGGTAATCATATACATTTGTATTCAGATAATAATCACCGTCTTTTTCCACCAGTTCTACCTTAAGATCCTCATGGCTGTTTTCAACAAACAGGCCGTTCACTTCATTTTTACATGGCTTGGCACCGTTTAGATATACATTTCCTTCACACCACACCGGCAGATGACCTGAATGTACAGCATCCAAAGCCATCATGTTTGGACGCTGGGTAAAATCGAACTGCGCAATCCATTCTGCATAGGTTGGGTAATCATCAAAAACATGTGTGCCAACTTGCCTGTTTTCTCTCCTTGGTTCTACGCTTTGATCATGATAGATCATATAGTCTTCAGAAGGCCATTTCTGGAAAAAGATATTGTTGTAAAAACGGTTGTCGCCATGAAGAATGGTCATAAAGCCCATCACTTCCGTACGGTGTGGTATATGATATGGTGTATAGCGTGGACCTGTTCCACCACCCACATCGGTTAACGCACCGCAGATAAGGTTGTGAACCATAGCTACACCTTCTGTAGCAAAACGAAGGCTGGCGTCTGAAAGCAGAATATTGTTGTCGATCAGTGTTGGACCATGGCCTACTTCTACAAATATATCCTGAGACATCATGCTTCCAGGAAGATTTTTAGCGAACGATGGCCTCTGGTTATCATGAAGAAGGTTCTGAGTAATACGTGTGCCCTGTGCTTCCCAGTCACACCAGATTCCCATTGTACAATGGTGGATATGGTTGCGGCGCATGAGTACATCAATGGCTGCATGCATTTTAATACCGGCAATTTCTGC
>JAEZDX010000514.1 GCA_023417975.1 Bacillota bacterium | reverse complement strand
GAATAACAATAGCTACAAAGATGACTGCAGATGGGTTCCTTCAATTAAAGACTTTGTTAATAATCGCCTTCGGATTGGTTGCCTTTATATTCGATACAATCGGTGGAGTATTGTTTGCTAAAGTTATAAATTTATTTAGAAAAGAAAAGATTAATCCTATGATTGGAGCTGCAGGTATATCTGCCTTTCCAATGTCTGCAAGAGTAATACAAAAAATGGCTCAAAAAGAAGATCCTCAAAACTTTGTATTAATGTACGCGGTAGGGGCAAATGTGGCGGGGCAGATAGCTTCGGTTATAGCAGGTGGACTGCTGCTTGCATATTTCGCCTAAGACTCAAAGTATATAGAACTCAAAAAGTCTTTTATATTCTGACTTCGCAAAAATCCGTGAAGATAGGATATTTTGCTCGTCACAATATAAGACTTTTAATGTGTTCTAAATAGTTAAAATGTGAGAGGATGTGTATGTATGGATTTTAGTAAAAATCTGAGTACTTTCTTTGAAGGACTCAAGATAATGGGTTTCGGCATGACAGGTATTTTCTTGGTTCTTCTGCTTATATTTGCTTCAATAAAGCTTTTACTCAAAGTTTTTCCGGAAAAAAAGCAGTAATAATATAAACATAGAATATTTTAACAGTAATTCTAAACATAAGCATGGTAGAATTGCTGTTTTTTTTGTTATGCTATATAATATTAATGTAATAAATCTCAGGGAGGTCTAGTCTTAAATGAATAACGCGCTGACAGAAGAAAATATAAAAAAGTTAAGAGAAGAATTAGATTATAGAATGACAGTAAAAAGAGCTGAAATAGCAAAGGAAAAGATGATAGCTGCGGCTCATGGTGATAGATCTGAAAATGCAGAATATAAGGAAGCCTGTGCAAATTACAGGGAAAATGATAACAGAATTCAATATTTATTAACTATGATTTCAACAGCCACTGTAATAGATAACGATAGTTTAGATAAGTCAGCTTTAGGAATCAATAGTAAGGCTAAAATCAAGTTTATTGAGTATGATGATGAGGATATAATAACTTTGGTAACTACAATGGATGCTGATCCGGAAAATATGCTAATAAGCATAGAATCGGATTTAGGGAAGGCACTTATGGGAAGAAAAGTGGGAGACATAGTTGAGGTAAACGCACCTAGTGAGAATTATACTATAAAAGTATTAGAAATTTTAAGTTAAATCTGTTAGGGGAAAGGGAGAAGATATGAGTAACTTAGTTTTACTGGTGGTAGATGTACAAAATGCTTTAATTGATGCACATCCTTATAATGAACATAAGGTAATTGAAAACATAAAAAAGCTTATTGCAAATGCAAGAGAGAATAAGATAGAAGTTATATATGTACGTCATGACGATGGTGAGGGCACAGAATTTGAGCAGGGAACCTATGGTTGGCAGATACATGACAGTATAGCGCCTAAAGACAGTGAAAGAATCTTCGAAAAGAAATATAACAGTGCTTTTGTTAAAACAGGTTTAAAGGATTATCTGCAAAGTAGAAATATAGACACGATTATGCTAGTGGGACTGCAGACAGAATACTGTATGGATGCTACCTGCAAGAGCGCTTTTGAGAACGAATATAAAATAGTTATTCCGGAAGAGACTAATACAACCTTTGATAATGAGTACCTTACGGGGCAAAAGCTCTATGAGTTTTATAATTATAAGATTTGGAATAAACGTTTTGCGGATGTGGTGTCAATAAATGAGGCAATGCAAATGCTGCAAGGTAATTAATGAACAGAAATTGGGGAAGCCGTTGATGATCAAGGTTTCCCTTATTTTATTATTATAATAAGTTTAAAATAATAATATATGATAAAAAAGCTGGAAAATATATGGGGTGATTATATGAGATACAACGTCATTGACATGATAGATAAAGCAATAAAGGTTTGCATAAGAAAAAAAGCACTTTATGAAGATATTGCCAAAAAAAAATGTGAAATACCCTCAATAGAAATAGTAGCTTCAATTTTGACAAAGCAAATAAATAAAACAATAATGTATTATGAAAAATTGAAAAATGAAGCAGACAACGAGAATCTTGAGGAGATAGCTATTAGTGTTTACGATAGGATATCTTTTTTAATTAATGAATTTAATAATAAAATATATGAACCGCATATTAATAATATAAGACAATTTTTAGAGTTTTCTCTTACCTCCGAGCAGGACATTTATTCCTTGTTCATTGATATTCAAGGCAGATTTGTGAAAAATATAAGTGATGTTAATACGAGCACTTATAAAATTTTATCCGGCATGATAAATAATAAAGCTGAATTCTTTATAACGCTTGAAAAGCTAATAAAATGACGCTAACATAATATATCATATATGAACTTTTTTCACAGTAAGGCTATGTTCATAAGCAGTGGTAGGTGCAACGTAGACAAGCTTCAAGCTGCAGGTAGAAGATATATATAATGGCAATACTTGTCCTCAAAACTACACCAACCACTAGTTTGTTACAGAACTATAGTCTGATGTGAACGTACATATAAGAATATGTGAATTTAAACATTACGCTTTAGTTACGGTTGGATTTCTGAATTCACAGGGAACATTGGTTTGACATAGACCACAGCCTGATCCTACAGCAGGGTTACCTCCGTAAAATTCAGCTAGTTTCTTTGATTCGCTGCCATATACATAATTAAGACATTTAATTTTGTCATGTCCTGCTTCGGTTATTGCATTTACAGGGCAGCGTTTAATACAGGCTCCGCAAATTCCTTTGCTGCATTTGAGGCAATTTGCCTTGTAATTTTCTGCAGTTCTAGTATCCGGTGTAAGCTTTAAATCGGTAACAACAGAGATTAATTTTACGGCTATACCTTTTTCAGTAATAAATCCATCATTTATTGAAAAAGTGCCTAGGCCTGCCGCATAGGCTATGTGACGTTCAGACCAGTTTGAGGATGGACCTGTAAGCTCCTCTACTCTTTTAAACAATTGTGAGTTATAAGGAGATATAGCCTTATAACCCTTTGAATTTAAAAGCTTTATAATGTACTCAGTAAAATCATTCAGAAATTTTGCTTGGTTAGTACGGAGCAAAGCCCATTCTTTTGAAGGCCATTGCTTTTGAGGACGATTACTTTTTCTTACTTTTTCATTTATGGGCAGCACGGCACTTATCACTGTACCGCCAGAATAGCTTCCTTCACCGAAAGCAAGGTCAAAGGCTTCCTTAGGGGTAAGGTGGTAACTGCCGATTATCTTCTTATAATCTTCAAACAGAGAATCGTCTGCAGAGGCGTACTTTATAATAGGCTCATCAAACCAGCGATCATTCAAAACTTCGGACCAATTGCTTTTGCTTTGTAAAACAAAATTCTCTATGTGGGCTTTCAGTTCATTTTTCAATTTCCATCCCTCCAAGAATAATAGATTTTATATGTACGAAATGCAGAAGTGAATAAAGATAAACTTCTTACAATATAGCAAATGTGTACCTACACGATTAGCGTGAAAAAATAATATTTGCAGCTATATATGATAGTATACTATGTTAATAAATACAACGTGTATGTACACTATAATTATAATAGCTCACATATCAGCTTATGTCAATATGTTGCATTGGACATGATTCAGAACTAAATTAAATGTCCTTTATACTAAAACAAGAAGTATATGAAAATGCCGCATAATTCACTTTTGAAAAATACGGCACATGGTTTAACCATTCCTATTGAAAAATATATAATTAGTGTGGACAGATAGTAGGTTTAAATTTTAAATTTACTTATCATTATGTTTAATTTTTCTGCCAGTTCAGCTTGACTTTGAGCTGATTTAGCAACATCATCTACAGCTGCAGCAGTTTCGTTAATGCCGGATAATATCTCTTCAGAGCTTGATGCAGACTCTTGAGCAGTTGCTGATACATTTTGAATTGCCGAACCCACTTGTTCAATAGTTTCAGACATTTGCTTTGTTGCATCAGCAATATCCGAAGTTATTTCACGTACAAATTCGGCATCTTTTTCGTATTGTATTCCTGTTTCAGCAAGCAGATCATAAGTTGGCTGCACATTATTTAGCATAAAATCTAAAACATCACGTCCGCTTTGAGAGAGGTTATTTAGAGCAGACTGAACTTTAACTACCATGCTTTGAATGCTTGTAACAGCCCGAGCCGATTGCTCTGCCAATTTTCTGACTTCATCAGCCACAACAGCAAAGCCTCTACCTTGTTCACCAGCTCTTGCAGCTTCTATAGCAGCATTAAGTGCCAGAAGATTAGTTTGAGCTGAAATATCTGCAATAGAATCCGCCATAAGCTTTACTTGTTCTACAACTTTACCTTCCTCTATACCGTTTAGAAGATTGGTGCGCTGCCTTTCATAGATTGAGTTACTTTCGTCTATTGCATTGGCAGCTTTTTTAGTTATATTGACGGCACGATTTTTTATTTCTTCTACAGCAATTCTTGAATCACCAGCTTTTTTGGACAGTTCAATAATTGTAGATCCAATTTCTTCTGATGAAGCGGAAACTTCTTCAGTTGTAGCACTTAAATCCTGGGTGCCTTTAGTTATTTGATTGACAGACTCTGCTGCTGCCTCCATTTTAGAGGATATTTCTTCTGTTGTTGCAGATAATTCTTCACTTGTGGCGCTAATATCTTCAGCACCGACAATTATACCGGAAATAAGATTTCTTATGTTCTGTCCCGCTAAATTTAATGCAGTTGCGAGATTTCCAACTTCATCCTTACTATCTATATCAATTACTTGAGATAAATCACCTTCACCTATAGACTCAGCGAAAATGACTACTTTTTTTAACTGCTTTGAAATTATTGTGGAAATAGCATAAGCTAATAAGACTGCTATAGCAACGCTAACAATTATAATAGCAAAAACTAAAAAGCGTGAAGAGAAATAGAGAGATTTACTATATTCATAATTTTCTTTGGCTAAGGAAGTATTTAGTTGGATATCCTTATTCAATACTTCAAACATATTATCCCGAACTTGATTTAATTTAGGAAAAGCTGACATAGCTTCATCATACTTGTTGTCATTTACAAGTTTTATTACTTCATCTCGTGCAGTTCTATAGTCTGACAATAATTTCTGAAATTCAGTAAACAAACGTTTATCGTCTTCAGTAACAATTGTTTTCTCATATGTTAAGGTAATTTCATCATTTTCAGCTTTTAATTTATTTATATCTTCTTCAATAGACTGAACCTTATTTCTGTCTCTATCATATAACAAAAGTAATACATCCGTACGAATTTGCATTAAATTTTCTTTTAGTTCAGATAGAGCTCTTATACCTACCAAATCTATTTCATAGGTTTCTTTATTAATAGCATTTAGTTTTTGCATGTTTGAAATACCTACATAGCCGATAATGGACATAAAAATTACCATTACAATAAATACAGCGCCTAATTTCTGACCAATTTTTAAATTGAAAAATAACTTTTTCATTTGTGTACATCCTCTCGATTTTGAAATTTAGGGAATAATCGTAAAATAGTATAAATACGTTTACTAAACACTTGAATAGCTTAGTATTTTAAGGTTTCACCTCCAAAAGTTAAAACAATCTATATAACAATATTCGACAGTATTCATCATTACTTTATATTTGTCTATTCAATTAAATAAAAATAAGTAGCTCAATAAAAGAAAAAATGAATATAATAAATTGTATTTATTTGGATATGCATATATAATAAAAATAAAAATACACTAAAGTATGGAGAAAAAGTATGAATATAATGATTGCAATAGCAGACAGCAATAATACGGATTTTATGGAACTAATAAAATTATTGGATGAGGATCTTGAAAATACCTATGGAGAACTGCAAAAGTCATATAAAAAATACAATGTGGTACAAAACATAAACAATGTTGTAATAGCCTATAATTATAACACCCCAATTGGCTGCGGAGGTTTTAAGGAATTCGACAAAGCTACAGTTGAATTGAAACGTATATTTGTAAAAAAAGAATGCAGAGGACAAGGAATAGCTAAGAAAATAGTAGATGAACTTGAGAAGTTGGCTAAAGCAAATGGATATAAATTCGCAGTATTGGAAACGGGAGTAAAACAACTGGAGGCAATAAAGCTGTATAAAGGGAAGGGCTATGGAGCCATAAAAAATTATGGACCCTATGAAGGTAATGCCAACAGTATTTGCATGAGAAAAGTTTTATGATTTAATAAAATAATTAAATGGGAGTGTAATAATGTCTAAGAAAAAAAGGGTATTGATTATTGCAGGCTCTTTATTTGTAGTATTCCTGTTGTTTTTTATATTCGGAACTCCGGAATATAGAGCAATGAAAATAAAAAACGAAAATTTTAGCACTCTTGAAACGAGATTAAAAGATGCCTGTGCTGCAAAAGATGAAGTAAATATAGTGGAAGAAACTAATTTCAGTTGGGACGAATGCTATGTATTTCCTCCCTATTATCCATCAGAAGAAGTATATAAAAGTGTTGGTAAAGAATGGACCTCAGCAAAAACCTTTATTGAGTATATAATGTTTCACAATGTGGAAAATGAAGTACACAGTGAGGGTCAATATCTTATTGTGTTTAAGAGTAATGGCAAAGTGGTGCTGTCAACCATATATAATTTGAGGGATATGCCCATTGTTTTTAATTTGAAAGATAATAAGTTCACAAAGGATAAAGCGAAGTTTTCTATCAAGTCCTCTGATAAATACGGCATATCAGAGGTTAAAGAGCTTACTCCTGTTTCGTAGGAAAATATTATGTGAGTTTAAAAGTTAATTTTAAAATAGTATAAATGTAGACTCTCTGTCATAAGGGAGTTTTTTTTGCGCAAAATATTATGAATATATTTAGATGTCGTATATTCACAGATGGTATAATAAAAGGCAGTTTGAAAAAATATTAAAGACTATTGCAATTTACATGTATTTATGGATTTTTCCATGTTAATAAATTGTGAACGATAATATAATCAAAGGCGTAAACAGAAAATAGCTATAAGGGGGAATAAAAAAATGAAAAAAAATCTCATCAGAGCACTGTGTGTAGCTGGTACAATTATGGTTTCCACCGGCGTTTTGGCAGGCTGCGGTCAAAAGAATGACAGCGACAAATCAAACGGCAGTCAGTCAACAAAAATGGAAACAATAACTGTATGGAGTAATAA
>JAEZDX010000443.1 GCA_023417975.1 Bacillota bacterium | reverse complement strand
GTTTTGCACCTACATATGAAACTGCCAAAGCGGTCGCTATAAATGTATTAGACGGAACAATTACTTCGTCTCCTTCACCAATTCCAAATGCTTTTAGCGCCAAGTACAGCGCGTCAAGACCATTTCCACAACCTATAGTTTGTTTAGTTTCACAAAAATCGGAAAATGCTCTCTCAAAATTTTCAACTTCCTCTCCTTGTATAAACCAATTTTTATCATAAACTTGTTCGAATTTTTCCATTATTTCCTTCTTAATCTTAGTATGCATTGGAACAAAGTCCAAAAAAGAAACTTTCATTTATAACCCTCCATGTTAAAATCTTTTTTTTGCTTCCTCTATATAAAAGTCATAATTTCTGATATAATCTTCTTCTTTATAAAAATCTGAAGCCAGAACCAATAAAACACTACCTTCAGAAAAGTCAAACATTTCTCTCCATATCATAGGCCCTATGTACAATCCAATTGAACTATCATTAAGTTCAATTACTTCTTCTGATGCTGGATTTTTTAATCTGATTTTTACGGACCCATTTAGACAGATTAATACTTGATGTAAATTTTTATGTGAGTGATATCCTCTGGTTACATTTTGTTCAACATCACTTATGTAATATACTCGCTTCACTTCAAATGGAATATCTCTAGTTCCCTCAATTGGAGTGAGGTTACCATATTTGTCTTGAATCTTTTTGAATTTAATCAATCCACAATTATACACTACTTAACATCTCCTAGCTCTTTATCTTTTCCATAAAAATCAAGTCATAATATCTCCCATGCTTGAAAATATGCTCTTTAAACTCAGCACTTTGAGTGAATCCGCATTTTTCATATACTCGTTTTGCTTTTTCATTAATGTCCAAAAGGCATAGATATACCTTACGCATATTTAACTGTTCAAAAGCATATGTTAAAATTAAGTTTACAGCTTCAGTACCGCACCCGCTATTTTGTTTATCCTGTACTCCAATAGTTATAGCTAATTCACAGTTTCTGTTTATATAATTAATACTTCTTAATCCTACAGTTCCAATGTATTTTTGTTCTATATCATTTTTAAGAGCAACAACAAAATTAATGTATTCATCAGAACTTCTATTTAATTGCGCTTGAAGGAATCTTTTGGAATCTTCAATTGTACGAGGGAAAACACTCATAGTTAAATATTTTGTTACGTTCTCATCATTTACCCATGAATGCATTGCCATAAGATCTGTTTCCATAAATTCCCGCAGCACTATCTTTTCCCCATATAATTTCATATATTCACTCCTTCTGGTACTGGCTTATTCAGCACCAATTCTGTTTATAATTTTACGCCAAGTTTTGCTTATAGCTATGTCAACATTCTTTATTATTAAAATTCCTAATTTTAATCGATAACTAATTAAATCTTTTTTAGTTTTTAAATCGTATTTATCCAACTCAAACTTTTTAATTCTATATAGCTGCATACCTATAATTTGTCTGTACGGAAGAATTTCTTTTTTTATTGCATACTTCATATCTCAATCCAGAATAGGGTGAACTGTTGACTGCGTACTAATTCCATCTAGCCTGTACTTTATAGTTGGTACATTCAAAAAATAAAACTTATAGCCTTTCCTTGATGCTCGTAAGAAAGTTGGATAGTCTTCACAAAGCTTATATTCTTCATCAAAATATCCTTCCTTTTCCAAGAACTTTCTCGTGTAAGAAGTGCCTGCGCCTGAAATGAAACTTTCTTTACATAATGCCTTGTAAAGTTTATTCGTATTTCCTTTAATTAGTTCTATTTCATTCAATTCCGGTTTTAAGCCTAAATTTTTACTTAGATCCCTATTGTACACGCTTCTATAGGTTATCAATATATCGCAGCTATTATCATCAAACGCTTTTACTACGTTTTCTATTACGTTTTCATCGAAAAACACATCATCTATGCCAATACCTATTATGTATTCCCCACTTGAAAGCTTAACAGCATCATTGAAATTTCTTACAGTCCCCACATTACTTTCATGCTCTTTAATAATAACATTTTTAATATTCTCTCTCTTATTTTGTTCTATAAAACTACATATTTTTTCTTTATTAAAATTTTCAGATCCATCATCACTAATAACCAATTCTATATTACTATAACGTTGAATTAGAATAGAATTTATGCATTCCTCGAAGTATTGAAATTTCTTATATGTAAGTAGAATGATACTTATAAGTCGCTCCTTCATTTTAACACCCTGTTTCATTTTAGATATAATTATACCTTTTTGTTTATTTTTTGTCCATATAGAACATGGAAGGTCTAATACTTTGTTCCTTCGCTAAAAACTCTTGAAGATTGAGTATTTCTACTCAGCACTGCATATTTTACTTCCTAAGAATCCTTACTATGACATTAAATGCCTTCAGTTAGTTAAATCAACTATTACAATTATTGACAAACGAAAACAAAAACATACTCTACTAGAGAGCATGTTTAAACAGTTGAAAAAACTCCACTTTGGTCTCTTTATTTTCATATACTTCACATATTATGACTAGGAATAGCGGTATGAAAAAGCCATGCGCACCCGCAAAGTATGGATTGGACATTCCTGAAGCCAACGCAGTTATAAATCCAAGAGACCATCCTTTGACAATTATTCTTTCTTCCAAGTCGCAATTATATTTACCTATTCGGTAAGCCGACCATAACGCATGTGTTAATACTGCAAACATCATAATCATGCCTATAGCTCCGGTTTTATACCAAAGCTCAAGATAATACAATTCTACATTAAGACCACTTCTACCTGTTTCCTTTTCATAATCATACATCACAGAACCAAATCCGGAACCTATAATAGGATGATTACTAATATTAGCTAAAAGATGTCGTGCTTGTATATTTCTAACACTATTTGAAACTTCATTTTCCGAAAAATCTTTAGAAGTATTTGCTCTATTTATTATTTCTGTAGTTATAGTTTTACTACCATCATCTGTTCCACCCATAGTAGCGAAGGTTATGCCCAACCCTATAAATACAATAAGTAAATTGCATAATAATGCAACTTTATTTGTTCTTCGTATAAAAAATACAGCAAGTACTACAACTACAACAGTTCCAATCCAATAGCCTCTTGTACCTGAAGCAATGATTCCTAATATAAGAAATAATATACTGAAACTTTCGAACGAAAAGAATTTTATTTTATTTTTATATGCAAGACGAATTAAACATAAAGCCACAGCAATTTGCATGAATATACCATTTGTAGTATATACTCTCGCATATGTATCAGAATATAACATACCAGTTATAAAACCATAATTAACTACGCTCTCTACCTTTAACAGTATATCAATTACATTTACACCATTTCCTATAGCAAAATAACTCCACTTAAAAATTATGAATGTTACGATACTTAATATAACACTGTAAACTATAAACAGAGATGCTAATTTCTTTATTATCTCTTTTCTATCTCTAATTAAGGAGATAAATATTACAATGTAAAGTACAGTAACAAATACATTGGCATCTGCAATAATATTACTAATAGAATTTCCTCTTATTAATCCAATAACCGCTCCATATATTGCAAAGACAATTATTATAATAGTATATATCCATGCTCTTTTACTTAACTTTACTTTGTTTCCAATAAAATAATAAATAGTATAAGCTAATCCTAACGCAAATATCCCCATTCTAACTGGAAATCCGAACAATTTCCCAAGTCCACCCAAAATTAACTCTGTGAACATTATGTACAGGATTACCGAATCTAGCTTAAATTTCGATGAAATGCCCATTCTGTACATCAACCTCTTTCTCCATTTTATAAGTTTTAAAACTAATATTCTTTTATGTAAATTTTCTATATTGTACTGTTATATTATACACATATACGTTTTATAATGTCAACTTATCCACTTTTTTCGATTTTATAGCAAAATAAACAACCATTATGTCAAGCATTAAAACAAAAGCACGAAGCATTTCTAAAAATATAGAATACTTCGTGCCTCCTTATCTCTCACCATAACATTTAGTTGAAATAAAGATTCATTTATTATATTACATTAAACATCTTACTTTTTAAAAGAAGGAACTTCAAAACACAAAACAGGATTGTCCATCTGATCCACTAAAGTCTTTATCATATTGGTCTGTTTATATGCCCATCCAATATCTGTTGCATATTCATGCCATATAACATCAAAATTCCATTTCATCTTATATAATGTATTTTGTTTATATGTTGAACTTGCAATATAACCTTTACCTATCCAAGCCGCTCCGCCGATTATAGCATCATCAACTGTGAACCAACCTTCACTATAGGCTTTTTCGGATCCCCACATAAGCGCTGCTCTATCATAAGCACCAATACCAAACATATTATATGTTTTTTTATCGGCTACATCAATCATAGTTGAACTGTCATTGCCAAATTCAGAGTGTATACTTGTAACTAAAACTCCATTGGCAAGCTGAGAAGAACCGTTTCCTGTTTCAAGTAAAGCGTGTGCTACAAGATATATGGGATTAATGTTATTTCTCCTGCCTGCTTCTAAGAATACACTTCCCTTTCCTTGTAAAATTCCTTTTCCACTTAAAACCTTATTTAAGTCATCCACAGTTATACCGTCTGTATAGGATAATTTTAAGAACATATACTTGCCATTTGATTGATTAATAAAATTATCTGGATTCATATAGTATGCTATTTGGTCTCTAGTTACAGAGGTCCCATCCCAATTAGAGTTACCGCCATTATTAAATTGCCTATCCACATAATAATCTAACGTATTACTGTAACCAACATAATTTACCAAACCATACATTTGTACAGGCACTTGGTAAAGCTTAGTTGTTCCATCTACACAAATCACATGAATACTTACAGTATGACCACCAATTCCTAATGTACTTGTATCCATTGTATAGCTAAAACCACTGTTTATCCCTGCTCTATATCCAGGATAAGCATTATCAACATCAGGTCTTGGTAAATTGATATCTGCATTACCTTTTAATACACCATCCATCATGACATTGATTTGCTTTACACTTGTATCACTTAAAATCCAGCCGGACACACTTACATTACTTCCTTTTATAGTATATCCCACAACAGGTGAATCAATACAAGCAGTCATATCTCTCTTTATAACCTGAATGGTTCTATCCTGTTTTACAACACTTCCATCTTTACCTACAGATTCTACAGTTATATTATGAAATCCAGGTGAAATATAATTGACATCAATAGAATAACTGTACCCGCTATTCAATGCGTCAATGTATTTATTGTAGGATTGTCCAACATCAGTTCTTAATATACCTGTATTGGTAGACCCGTTTAGCACGGAATCAACATAGATATTCACGTTTTTTATGCCTGTCCTATTTAAGGTCCAACCACTTACCGTTATATTACTATTCTTGGAAGCATACCCGTTACCCGGATAGTCAATCCATAGAATACTAGGAAGTACTTTCTTTTGGAATTTAGTATCAGCAGATGACTTAGACCCATCTTTTCCTATTACTTCAACAGTGATTGTGTGATTTCCATTTCCAACAGAATTATTTGGAATTATATAATTATAGCCACTGTTGCTTCCTCCAGGATATCCCGGATACACTTTATTCACATCTTCTCTACTTATTCCTAAATTAGCATTTCCAATGAAGTTACCATCCATATATACATTTATTTTATCCACTCCTGAAGGGTTAAGTGCCCAACCCGATACAATAGCATCACTTTCTTCAACAACCTGATTATAGGTTGGTGAATCAATCCACATCTTTGCTTCAGGCTTCTTAAAATTGATATACGTATCTTGAGTTTGTTCTGATCCATCGTTACCTATCGCTACCGCAGTAATTGTGTGATTGCCAACTGAAACGGAATTTGAGTTAATTGTATAACTGAAACCGCTCTTATCAGCCTGAGGATATGCTTTATAGATGGCACCTACATCACTTCTGCT
>JAEZDX010000406.1 GCA_023417975.1 Bacillota bacterium | reverse complement strand
ATTTCCTCTTCAGGCGATAACAGCGGTACCTTTCCGATCTCCTTAATATACATTCTTACCGGATGATCTATAGCTATTCCCTCCGGTATAGATAGGTCTAGCTCCTCCTCAGTAATCTCCATCTCTGCCATATCACCGATTACGTCTATTCCCATGGACTCAAGCACTTCATATATCTTTTCAATCTGTTCCGGATTTAAATCAATCTCATCCAATTCATCCATTATTTCCTTATAAGTAAGGGTCCCACTCTTCTTGCCTTTATCTATAAGTCTCTTAACCACAACCATTTTAGCGTCTTTATCTTTCATAATGTTACCTCCTCCCGCAGAACTACGATCTTTCCACTTCTCTTTTGATTTCCATCAATCTTTGTGCCAGCTTCAAGGATTCTTCAAACATTCCTTTAGCTTCATATTCCTTGATTTTCGTCATAATTTGTTTTTTTGAGTTTTCAAGCTGATATCTTTTGATTTCGCTAATATAATCTATTACAAGTTGTTTATTTTCAAAGTCATCTTTTAGCAATTCTAACTGAGTAATCTCAACCCACTCCCTTGAGCTTTCTACGTCGTCACATCTATCTTCCACAAAGCTCTTCATATCGACTATATTGGAATCTTTGCACTGTATTAATAATTCAAATATCTTCCTGTGACCTTCCAGTATAATCATATCTTTCCTTAAATTCTCTGTAATATACTTAAAGCTTTCGTCATTTTCATACATCAGCTTTAATATATTCCGCTCAGCCTTGATATGAGCGGGCTCTACATATAATTTTTGTCCAAAAACCCGGATTGTATTCATTTTACTGTCTTCGTTAGCATTTCTATTCAAATTTCCCTTTAATAAATCATATATTGCTTGTTCTTGAATACCTGTGTCCTGCGATATCTTTTTAATATATACATCCTTTTCGACAGGATTAATGTCTGCCAATATTTCTGTAACATTCTTAACATATTTGATAATGTCTTGATTATCTTTAAAATTAATTCCCTCTCCTGCCTTCTTAATCTTATAATCCATCAGTGAAGGTGCTTCCTGCATGAGCCGCTGGAACGCTTCCTTTCCATTAGCTCTCACAAATTCATCTGGATCCTTACCCGAAGGCACTGTAAGAACTCTTACATCGAATCCTTCATTTCTGAGTATTTCCATTCCTCTTATTGTAGCAGCCTGCCCTGCACTATCTGCATCGTAGGATATAATAACCTTATCTGCATATCTTTTTAATAACTTCGCCTGTCGAACAGTTAAGGCTGTTCCTAGCGACGCCACTGCATTGGTTATTCCGTATTGATGCAAAGAAATACAATCCATATAACCCTCTACAATAATAAAGGTTTTATCAATATTGTTTTTTAATGCAAAATTAAGACCGTATAAATTTATACCTTTTTGAAAAACTAAGCTTTCAGGTGAATTTAGATATTTTGGCTTCGAGTCATCAAGCACTCTACCTCCAAAACCAATAACCTTGCCTCTGTAATCAAATACGGGAAACATCACTCTGTTTCTGAATCTGTCATAAATATTACCCTTTTCGTTCTTTACTATAAGTCCCACATTTAACAAATCCAGCTCGGAAAATCCTTTTTGTTTCATAGCTCTCATAAGCTCATTCCATGAATCATTGGCAAATCCAAGTCCAAATCGCTTAACTGTAGCTCCTGAAATTCCTCTAGCTTGAAAATATTGCTGGGCAATCTTACTCTTGGTAATATTGTTATAAAAAAATCTGGCAGCCTCCGTATTTATTCTATACAGCTTTTGCTTCTGGTCTTCCATGATCTTTGTTCTTTTATCATCGTACTCAACTGCTATATTAGCTCTGTCCGCCAAGTATTTGACGGCTTCGATGAAAGAAATATTACGATGCTTCATTACAAATGTAAAAACATTACCAGACTCACCGCATCCAAAGCATTTATATATCTGTTTATCACTGGAAACACTAAAGGATGGAGTTTTTTCGTTATGAAAAGGACATAATCCGGAATAATTTCTGCCGGCACGCTTAAGCTTTACCGATTGGGAAATAATATCAACTATGTCATTCTCATCCTTTACCCTTTGGATTATTTCATCCGATATTTTCAATGAAACATTCCCACCTATCTATATGAAATTAGGAATTTTTCCACAAGTTCTTATATATTCGACATAAAAATCTAAAATCCTTCTATTTCTAAAAACTTTTTACACTTCAAATTAAAAAAGTTCCTTATGTGCAATTCCTATTAACACTGAATATTTAACTTGAAATGGCCACACAAGTAATATTTTACCCACCAAATGCCGTAAAATATTCCTAATATTTAGTATATAACTAATTTTGGAACATAAATATCATTAAACAAATGAAGACAAAAATCGTCACTCATTCCTGAAATATAATCAGCAACACCTTGATATAGACCTTCTTCAACGGAGATACCTTTGTAAAAGTCGGGCAGCTTATCGGGATGCTTATAAAAATAATCAAAAACCTGTGATAACACAAACTTTGCTTTTTCCCTTTCCGCCTTTAAAATTGAACCCTTATATATATATTCAAACATAAAGTGTCTTAGTTCAGTTAATTCTTTTTCAATAATTTCACTGAGAGACACTTCCAATCTACCCTGTTCTATATTTTTTATGGTAGTATTAATACAATCATTAACCAGTACGTCTATTCTTCTGCCGTGGGTACTACCCAATACCGCCTTTACGTCTTCCGGTATATCTTCCGGCTTCAAAAGTCCTGCTCTTACCGAATCATCAATATCGTGGTTTACATATGCTATCTTATCACTGAATTTCACTACTTGACCCTCTAAGGTATAGGCTTTTCTGCTGTCCCTAGAAAATCCGCTGTGATGCAGTATTCCATCCAAAACTTCCGGGGTCAAATTCAATCCTTTTCCCCCTCTTTCTATTCGTTTTAACACCCTGACACTGTTCTCATTATGTCTAAATCCATTAGGGAGCAGATTATTCAATACCTCTTCACCATTGTGTGCAAAAGCTACATGACCTATATCATGGCCTAACGCTATGGCCTCTATAAGATCTTCGTTAAGTCCTATTCCCTTGCCGATAGTTCTTGCTATCTGAGATACCTCAAGAGTGTGTGTAAGTCTCGTTCTATAATGATCTCCCCAGGTCTTTATGTATACTTGAGTTTTGTGCTTTAGCCTTCTAAAAGACTTGCAATGTATTATTCTATCTCGATCCACCATATATGCGGTTCTTACATCGTCCGGTTCTTCGCGCCTGTCTCTTGGCTCAGAGTTCCTCGATAGTCTTGCCGCACTGCTAAGAGAAAGAGTCTCGGAATGTTCAATCCTTTCTCTGATATTCATTAATAAACCACCTCAATTCAATATTCTATAAAAAGGACAAAACTCCTCTTTTTTAGCAAAATTTATAAACTATTTTATGTAGTATATGTATATTAGCCAAAACTAATTAATATCCTTATAATATAGTTCTATAAAAGGGGGTATTATTATGCCTTACGAAGCTGAATTGTATATTAATACCGATTTATCTGAAGGCAATTTAAAAAAGAACGTACTTCCCCATTATGGCCTTGCAGCCGCGGATATAACTCAGATTAAGTTTAAAGATTCAGAAAGACAAAGAGCAGTATATAAAGTGGATTATATGGATAAAACCTTCTGCCTAAAAAAAGTATATTTTGGCGAAGAAGATCTTTTATTTGTATATTCTGCCACTGAGTGGCTTTGCAGAAACAAGTTGAATGTGCCAAGATTGCTCCCCACATTAGTCAATGGCAGATTCGTCAATTATGGAGGAATGCTTTTTATTTTAACTCCATGGATAGATGGTGTAAAATGCAGTTATGATAATATTCAAAACATCATGGATGCCAGTTCTACACTAGCAGATATACATAACTGTACCGATAATTTTATACCGATAAAAGGCAGTAAAGAACGAGAAGGATTTGAAGATATGGGAATATCCTTACAAAAGCACTTTAACCAGCTGCTTAACTGCTCGAACTCGGCTTTTAAGTATAAGGACCGTTTCTCCAAAATATACCTATCCAATTTTGAGACAAACATTGAATTAGCTGAACTTTCAGTACGAACCTCCTCAACAATTAGAAATGAGAATTTGAGCATTTCACTATGTCATCTGGATTACGTAAATAAAAACTTAATTTTCGATGAGAATAATAAACTATGGATTATTGATTTTGATAAGTGCAAAAC
>JAEZDX010000357.1 GCA_023417975.1 Bacillota bacterium | reverse complement strand
AATATTAAAAATGTTTAACCGTCCCTTGACTTATTATTGTTAAAAGAATACAATTTGTTGTAAGAAAGTAAACAAAACCAATCGGAAAAGGGGGATTTATATGACGGATATAAAGCAGGCAAATTTTGCAACGAAGTGCATACACGTAGGTAATGATGTAGATAAGGAGACTGGAGCCATTAGAAGGCCAATAACTATGGCTAACAGCTATAGGCTTCCCGAGGATGCTTCAAAGCTTAATTGGAGTGATGCCGATCAGCTTATTTACACTAGAAATACTTCCGCCAATCAAATATATCTTCAGCAAAAGCTTGCAGTATTGGAGGGAGGAGAAGACTGTGTTGTATTGGCAACGGGAGTTGCAGCATTAGCAGGTGTATTCTTTACTTTTCTTGATCGCAACTCACATGTTATATGTTCAAATGTTTCTTACATAGCGGTATATAGATTATTAAACGAATACTATCCTGAAAAATACGGCATAGAGGCAACCCTTGTAGACACAGCAGATTTGAATGAGATAAAGAAGGCAATTAGGCCTAATACAAAACTTATACATATAGAGACGCCGGGAAATCCTACAACGAGAGTAAGTGATATAGAAGAAATAGCTAAGCTGGCAAAAAATGCGGGAGCCTTACTTTCTGTTGACAGTACCTTTGCGTCACCATATCTGCAGCAGCCGCTGTCACTTGGGGCCGATCTTGTTATTCATAGCTTGACAAAATATATAAATGGACATGGAGATGCCATGGGGGGAGCTGTTATAGGAAAAAAGTCATTGATAGATAATATAAAACGTCAAGCTATGGTGAATTTAGGAGGAGCAATAAGTCCTTTCAATGCCTGGCTCATTATGCGTGGGATGGTTACACTGCCTCTGCGTATGAAGCAGCATAGTGAAAATGCTCAAAGAATTGCTGAATTTTTAGAAGCACATCCAAAGGTGGAATTTGTTGCATATCCGGGACTGAAAAGTCATCCTCAGCATGAGATTGCAAAAAAACAAATGTCTATGTATTCAGGAGTCATATCTTTTGGACTTAAGGGTGATGTGGCAGTTCACAATAATTTTTTAAATTCATTAAGGATTATAATTCCGGCTGTTTCTATAGGCCATGATGAGAGCCTCATGGTATACGTAGGACCTGAAGATGAGAGAAATCATTTCTACCCTACTGAATTTAGAAACGGTCATTTAAGATTTAGTGTGGGCTTGGAAGATGCACAAGATATTATTGAAGATTTAGAACAGGCATTAAATAAGATTTAAATAAAGATTTCAAAGGACGTTTAGCTTTCAGGTGCTGGACGTTTTTTTGTTTAAAGAATTTGATATTAATATAAAAAAACAGTAGAATATTTAATGAATCTTGAGTAAAATATATGATTATATAGATACCTACTGCAGTTTCCGAATTTAGACATGCTTTCGTGGAAGGGGTTGCAGGGAGTGTATGTAAACAAGTATTAAAGGAGAAAGTTATTATGGATGCCAAATATTTTATAGAAAAATTGAATATGGAACCACATATGGAAGGTGGATATTTTAAAGAATGCTATGCTTCTGAAGATAAGTTTGATGCTAACAGAAAACTATGGACCAGCATTTATTTTCTTCTTCAAACCGGAGAAGTATCAAATTTTCATGTACTTACTGCGGATGAACTTTGGTATTTTCATTCCGGTTCTGCACTCACGATATATATGATTGATCCAAAGGGAGAATTGGTTTTAAGAAATTTGGGCTTAAATATTGAAAATGGGGAAGTTCCTCAAGTTCTTGTGCCCAAGGGATATATATTTGGATCAGCGATGAATAATCCAGGCTTTGCATTAGTAGGATGTATGGTTTCACCGGGTTTTACTTATGAAGATTTTAAATTGTTTAGTAGAAAAGAGCTTATGAAAATGTATCCTCAGCATGAAAGTATAATAATGAGACTTACACGGGAGTAGTGATAGGTACAAAGGTTTTTAAGATACGCAAAAGCTACAGTTAAAATCATGAAAAGAAAATAATCAAAAGTAGAAAAGATGCAGTGCGCTAGCAATGCATCTTTTATTTAGGTTCATTTCGAAGAAGCCACCATCTGAAGGCCCATAGACTTGTAGAAATGATTCTGGCAGCAAAAATAATAAAAAATGTTATGTGGAGGGCACGAAGATCGGCTCCAAAGACCGTATAAACTTTTACACCTACCATAGGCATAAAAGCATTAGATAAAGATATGAACAAAGTATATATGGAAATACTGAGAGTTTTATTTTTCTCAGGAATAACTTGAAGCAAACACTGAAGAATGTTTAAGGATACAGTTGCAAAGCCAAAGTTAGAAGCAGTACTTAATAAAAAGAAAATATACGGACCTACATTTGCAGGTAAGCTTGTACTTATAATCATTGCTAGCGGAAAAAAGCAAAGGCCCAAGCCTCCCATAATAATTGAAAACCTGATTCCGTGTTTTTCATTAATACGGCTCCAAAAACCTATTGTTAGAAGCTGCATTGCTGCTCCTCCAACATTACAATAACTTAACCAAGCTTCATTGAGCTTTAAATATTTTACTTGTCCTATATAATACAACGTCCAATCTATCTGCCAGCTCATATAAAAAAGTAAGGCTACAGCGAGAAATCCAAGAAAAGCTTTATTATGAACCAAAGCTTTTGCAGCGGCTCCCAGCTCTGAAAGGCTCACACTGCTGTGAACGTGCGCGGTTCCGCCGGATATTCTCTTTAGAGTAAGTATCTGAAGCAATATTAATATACAGGATAACCAGAAAAAGCTTTGATGAAGTCTTATTTTTCCGGAAGTACTTGCAGCAGAAGCCAACAAAATACCTGTTAAAAGCGGAGTCCCTATATTCACCAGAAAAGTCCATTTTGTACGTAATGTAAAAGCCATGTTCCTTTCCTTTATGGGAACCACATCGGAAAAGTAAGCCTGCCAGGAAGCGTTATACATAGTCATAGGGCCTACAGAAACAGCCAAAAGTACTAAAAAAGCTGTCAAGCTGTACTTTCCTAAGAAAGGTACGAAACCAAGAACAAAATAAACAACTAAAAGTACCGATAAGGAGAATATGACCATACGTTTTTTGTTTGACATTCTATCTGTCAAAATACCTCCCGGAAGCAAAACAAGCATCCCTACAAGCTGCGGCAGCGCGATTATCAGAGTCAGTTGAAAATCCGATGCACCTAACCTTGTGGCAAAAAGGTTATTGTTGTTATTTATGAGGTTGTTGATAAAAGCTATTAATACTCCCTCATAAGCGAACAGAACCATTGTATTGGCGTTTGTCCATAAGCCTGAAAGTTTATGATGAAGTCGTGTAGAATTAGGATTAAAAGATTTGAGCCTGCTATTTCTATTTTTCATAAATATCACCAAGCTTTTATAAAATTCGTACCAAATTATTAAATTTATAATTCGTCCAAATCATTATATCATCCGTTAGCATACATGCCAATGTGATAAATCATATGTAATTTCATAATTTATAATTAAAATGTGTGAATTACACATTAAAAAGAGAAATGGATAAGTTCTTTACATTTATAGTTTTTTAATGTAAAATATTAATAAAAATGAACGGAGGTTCATTCATGCAATACCTTAAGGAAGATGTAAAAACTAGGATATTGGCAGCGGCATTAAAAGCTTTTAAAAAAGAAGGATATATGGATGCTTCTGTGCGTAATATTGCAAAGGATGCAGGCGTTGCTTTAGGAAATGTATACAGATATTTTAAAAGTAAAGAAGATTTGTTTAATGCTATTGTGGACCCTGTTTATGATAGGCTTATGAATTATATTAATAATTTGAAAAAGGTTGACAAAGCAAATTCAGATGCTGTAGATGAACTGATGTTAATCAAAGACAAGATAATTGAGGTATTTAAAGATAGCAGCTCCGAGCTTCTGATTTTACTGGATAAAAGCAAGGGTTCAAAATATGAGAATATGAAAGAAGGACTAGTTCTCTATGTTGACGGCATGCTAAAGGAGAGACTTATTCCGGAAATACGGGGAAAGGGCTTAACAGTAAAAAATGAATTTATTACATATGTACTGGCATCAACCCTTTTGGAAGGCGTCAGCATCATTTTAAGGAACAATAATGACGGTATAATGATAAGCTATCTTATTTCACAGCTAATAAATATATATTTTATTGATATTGATAAGAGATGGGAATAGTATCTTATTTTCATACTACAAAGTATGAAAATAATTTTTAAAAGAAAAATGAACGATTGTTCATTTTGGTTTTAAAGCTTATCTTTATTTTTATTATTAATAGTGAACGAAAGTTCATTTAATTTTTCAGCAATTTAAAGGAGGGAAGAAAGGTGTCAAATGACGGATAAGAATAGACCGAGGAGGTAAATAAATACTGCAGAAGCTGTTATAGTAGTTTTGGAATTTTCATGGAGCAGCGCAATGAGTGACAAATAGGAAAATTATTTTGAACCAATAATGAACGAGTGTTCATAGAAGTTTATTTATATAGAACGCAAAAAGTCTTTTACATTCTGTCTTCGCAAAAATCCGTGAAGATTGGATATTTTACTCGTCACAATGTAAGAATTTTAATGTGTTCTATATAGATTATGAATTTAATTTACATTAATAAATGGGAGGACATAGAATGAGAAAAATTATTAAGATGCGATGGGCAAGCTTTGCAATCTGGATTGCAGCGGCTGTATTGCTGGCAGTATTTCAACCTGACGTAAATGCCATATTAAGATTTAGAGGGCAAGAAACCTTAAGCAGTGACAGCCCATCACAGATTGCTCAACAAATACTTAACAAGATGAGTTCTGCTAAAGGAAAGAGCAGTATAATTGCATTTTATGATGCAAATAAAATAAATGATGATGAAATGAAGCAAATAGAGACCGCATTTAATTCTATAAAACACGATAAGAGTAAGCTTGGTCTCGATGAATTTATAGACCCATTTGAAATGGAGGGGGCAAAGGATCAACTTATTTCAAAAGACGGAACAACGCTTATGATTACTTTCAGATTGGATAAGCAAGGCAGGGAAGTAGATGATATAAAGAAGGACATTGAAGCAAAGCTCACAAATGTTAAAGCAGAGCATTATATAACAGGTGAAGATTTTATTAACAATGACTATTTAAAAGCTACTGAGTCCGGTGTAGAGAAAAGTGCGGCTATCACAGTAGTATTTATACTGGTTGTATTAATACTTATGTTCCGATCTGTAGTAGCACCATTGGTATCTCTGATAGCGGTAGGAGTTTCTTATCTCTGCTCAATGGGAATAGCGGCACAGCTAATTGATAAACTAAACTTTCCCATAACAAGTCTTACGCAGATGCTGCTAGTACTGATTCTATTCGGTATAGGTACAGATTATAATATTTTGCTGTTTAATAGATTTAAAGAAGAGCTGGCTCACGGAAGCTCCGTTGACGAAGCTATTATCATTTCCTATAAAACTGCAGGCAAAACTATTGCATATAGTATATCAACAATTTTTATTGCCTTTTTAAGCCTGAGTTTTGCGGAATTCGGTATATATCAGTCAGGTAATGTAGTTGCTATTGCAGCTGTAGTATTGATGCTTGAGATTATGACTTTTACACCTGCTGTTATGAAGGTATTGGGCAAGAAGCTGTTCTGGCCTTCAAAAAATGCAGAAGGACATAAGGACAGCAAGCTGTGGGAAAAAGTCACTTCTATTTCAGTAAAGCATCCTATTATTGTGACGCTGGCTATAATCATCATAATGGTTCCTATAGCATATTTCAGCAGTCCTAAAATGGGATTTGATACATTAAAAGAATTAGGTAATTCATACCCATCTTCCAAAGGCTTTAATATAGTTGCAGAGCATTTTAGCAGAGGGCAGGCATTGCCTACTACAGTGGTGGTTGAAAATAAGGATGCAATGGATAATAATACTTCTCTTGCAGTCATAGATCAGCTTACAGAAAGAATAAAGAGCATAAAGGGAGTAAAACAGGTTTCCAGTGTTACTCAGCCGCAAGGAAAGCAAATAGACAATTTTTATATAAGTGATCAGACAAAATCCGTTACGGATGGTATTTCAGCTACAAAAGGCGGAGTTGACCAGATTCACAACGGATTGAATCAAATTAGCAGTAATTTGAATGCACCTGATTTTTCAAGTGTAAGTGATTTAGTAAAAGGAACAGGTGATATACAGACAGGCTTGGGAAGTATTACTTCAGGTTTAGAACAAATTGACGGAGGAATCGCTCAGGGTGCTAACGGAGCAGCAAGTATAAATGGAGGGCTAACTAAGCTGAAAGATGGAGCTAATTTAATTAAAGGCAGCCTTCAGACAATGTCAGGCAGTATTTCAAGCATACAAGGCGGATTTACCCAATTGAGTGCAGGTATAAAGAATATACCGGGTTATCCTGATATGCCGGGTTATGGTGAATTACCTGGTGTATTAAGTCAACTTAATGGTATGATAGCACAAATGGAGCCAGCGCTGCACAGTCTCGAAAGCAGACTTGGAGCAGATGATGCGGATGTAAAAGCATTAAGAGGGAATTTGACGCTTTTATCAAATTCTATACAGCAGGTTTCACAAGGTATTAGTGCACTGAATACACAATATGACAGCATGGTAGAGGGACTTTCCAAGCTTAAAGGTGGCCTTGACCAGCTAGCAAAATCCTTCGAACCGGGAACACAGAATAATCCAAGTTTTATGGATGGTATCACCAGCTTAGAGGCCGGAGCCGCAGGTCTTGCGGATGGCCTTAAAAAAGGAAGTGCAGGACAAGAAGAAATTATTAAAAATATGAAAAAGATAACAGATGGAGTTGGTCAGTTAAAGGGTGGACAACAAAAACTAAATGATGGTCTCTCACAGCTTTCCGGTGGAATGGGGCAATTAAAGGATGGTATAGTTAAGAGCGGTGACGGTCTTGGTGCTATATCAGATGGATTGGACAAAACTAATGGGTTCCTTACGCAGCTTAATAGCAATAAAACCTTCTTTATGCCTAAGGAAGCTTTAGAAAATGCTGATTTTAAGAAAGCTATGGACAGCTTTATGACAGGTGATAGAAAGATAAGCAAGCTTCTCATAATATTAAATGACGATCCATATTCAATGTCAGCAATAGATACAGTTCAAAAAATAAACGATACTGTGACTAGTGTGCTTAGAGGAACTTCCCTTTCCGAAGCGAAGTTTGGAACAGCAGGACCAAGCTCCACTACAAATGATATGAATAAAGTGCTTACTGGAGATCTTAGCAGAACTAAGACTATAGTATTAATAGGCATATTCTTGGTTTTAATGCTTGTAATAAGATCTTTCTGGACAAGTGCCTTCATAACAGGCTCCTTGATGGCTGCCTACTACACTGCAATGACGGTTACGAACTTTGTTGTATATAAAATATTAAAGTTCGATGGAGTTTCCTCCTTTGTACCGTTCTTTGCATTTATTATTATTGTTTCACTTGGGGTTGATTACAGTATATTCCTCATGATGCGGTATAAGGAATATCCTCATCTTCCTGCCAGAGAAGCCATCATTAAAGCTTCGAAAAATATTGGAGGAGTAGTAATGTCAGCGGCATTGATTCTTGGCGGTACTTTTGCAACACTTATGCCTTCAGGGTTATATCTTCTTATTGAATTGGCCACAGCAGTAATTGTGGGACTTTCTGCACTGTGTTTCATTTTGCTTCCCACATTCTTGCCGGCACTTATATCATTGTTGGAATTAGTAAAACAAAAGTTTTCTTCCAGTGATGAATTACAATATGAGGAGACCGAAAGTGCATAATTAAAATAAAGAGCGTACTCTATAGGGTGCGCTTTTTTTATTGACAGTAAATTTCAAAAATACCCAGTTTTCACTATATTAAAACTAATGTATAATATTATATATAAATAAAAAGTATATAATAGAAAATAACATAGAGGTTATTAAATAAAATAGCAGCATCGGTTCAAACTGGCAAATAAATTATATGGAGTGGTAAAAATGAGTAGAAAAAAGGGCTTTACATTAATAGAACTGATGATAGTATTGTCTGTTATAGCAATTTTGGCTATGGTGATAATACCTAATGTAGGCAGCGTAAAAACCGAGTCTAAGAATCAGGCTGTTGTTTCCAATGCAATGCTTGTAAGATCCTTTCTTGAAAATCGAGGTACGAAGGATATACTTACATATAATGCTGCTTTCGCCAGTGGGAATAGCTATTCTGAAGCTATGGGTGGAACCGATGGCGTTTTAGTGAAGCTTAAAACAGCTATGACTGACTATTTTTCAGGTAGTAATGCTATTGAGAATCCTTTTAAAAATATCACTTCAATAAATTTTACTCAAGGTAATGTCGCTCTAAATAATCCTACTTCAGCATCAATAGTACTAGGCTATACAAGTAACGCAGATGACACTCTGCCAAGTGATAATGAGGCTGCAAAGGCAGCTATGCCTAAAGGTAGAGAGTTTCTTGGGGATGTAGTAATTATGGTTTATAAAGCTGGTTATGTAGTTTACGGTGTTGATAACACCGGGGAAGTTTCTATGGCCAGTGTAATAAAATTCCCTGAAGTACCGCCTGCTGTAGCCAGCGGAACAGGCGGAGGCAGTGGAGAAAACCCAGGCGGCGGTAACGGAGAAAATCCAAATGAGACGAACACTCAAAAGCTGCTTGGAAATATCGGGGATGTTGTTACTTATCTAAGAAGTATTGCGGTGGAAAGAATAATTAAAGGTGCGCCTAACAGTCACACTTGGGACGTAATCCAAGGACCGCTATATAATGACCTATACAATCAATTTACTCCAGGGAATGCATCAAAGCATATTGTAAATCCATATTATCTAAATGTAGATTCTATAGGCAATGATAATAATTGGGTAGATCCGAATGTTATGTATTCCATAATTTCAAATCCTCAACCTGATTATGGAAATATAGAAAGTAAATATTCAAGCAGACCGGGGACAATTGTTGTATATTATACTTCAAATCCGGTTGGTTATGTAGTTTATGGTGTAGACCAAGCTGCCCAGGGGACACAAATTATCGGAAGAACGGAAATTAACTTATCCAATCTTATAACCAATGACATGGACCAAGTTCTAAAAAACAATGTTGATTCGGTATGCAGTATCTTAAGCGCAAATATCAATGAAATTGCAAATGGTAACCAAGGAGCTTTAAGCAGTGCTGCCT
>JAEZDX010000346.1 GCA_023417975.1 Bacillota bacterium | reverse complement strand
AAATTTTGGCAGGATGATTTTGTTCTTGAACTAACACCGGAGGAAAGATATTTTTATATGTACTTAATAACCAATACTACATCAAACACATGCGGCATTTATAAGTTTAATCACAAATTGGCAGTGCTGGAGACAGGACTCAGCGAAGAGGTAATAAAAGGGCATTTGAATACCTTT
This sequence comes from Bacillota bacterium, assembly GCA_023417975.1. GTDB lineage: Bacteria > Bacillota > Clostridia > Clostridiales > Clostridiaceae > JAEZDX01. The sequence goes on along the minus strand of JAEZDX010000346.1, from coordinate 6,387 downwards.
GAGAGCTTGGGAAAGCTTATTATTTCAAAGAACACAAAGGAAATAATGCTAGTTAACTGGTTGAAGCATAATTGCAAGATGAATAAGAAAACTATAAAGATAATAAACTCTGAGCTTAGGGAAGTTAAAGATAAGGAACTTTTGAGCCGTTTTCTTGAAGCTTGTAAGTTTAGACAATATCCTGTTGAGGAAATATTCAACGGAATAATAGTAGCTTCTGAGGTGAAAGAGGAGGCTGAAAAAGAAACCAAAGAAGAGACAAAAGAAAGTGTACAAGCTGTTTCAGAAGAGTCTAAACAGCACTGTGACAAAGTGGAGGTTGAACAGGAAGCAGCTCCCGCAGAGAAAGAATTGGAAGATAAAAAGAGTACACAAATTGAAGGGGTGGAAGCTACAGCTAAGGACTCTTCGCAACTGCTGTTTTTTAAGAGTGCAAAAGAAGAATCAATGGCAGGTAAAAGAAAGAGAAGATCCAGAGAAAAGCGCAGTGAACAGGTGGAAAGTATAGAAGCTATAGACGTTGAATATTCAGATGCGGAGGATACGGAAGCTGCAGCCGGCATACCTATAGCAGCTTGGAGCTTCGCTGAATAAAATCCAAAGTTGTTTTTGAAAGTAGCTACTTTAGAATGAAGTGTTATACAATAATGAAATGGTTCTAAATAGGCAAGATTCCGTCTTATGCCAAAATATGATAAAATATTCATATAAACATTAGGATGTGATAAATTTATGAAATACGCAGTAATAAATCCTATATTTAATGCAATATCAATTTTATACAAAAGGGATTACTACCTGATACAAAATAATGTTAGTGAAAGATCAATTTCACATAAATTAGGCTGTTATCTTCAGGTACTTTACAATGATTATGATGTGGATTGCGAATATAATAGAAATGCTTTAGAAGAAAATGGCCACACAAAAAGAATACACCTTTATGGAAAAAGCGAAAGAGATGTTATGCCAGATATCATTGTTCATAAAAGAGGAAATAATGATGAAAATCTATTAATTGTTGAATGTAAAAAATACATTGGTAGAGATTTAGATTATGATAGAAAAAAGATGGAATTTTATACTACAGGCAAATTCGGTAATTTAGGATATACGAATGGAGCAATTATTGTTTTTTGTAATAATCGTGATAATCAAATTGACGGAAGTGTTACTGTATATGAGAAAGGATTACCTTGCGAAAAATACTATTATTCGTGGAAGGATAACAATGTAATTCCAGTCAGGGTAAGGTTGCCAAAATTCAGTAAGATAATTGACTTTGTCAAATTTAATTATCAGATTGAAATCAATTCAGATTGGATATTGGATATTAAGAAAAAGTACGGGTTACCAATAGTTTATAAGAAGTATAGAATAAAGTTGATACAAGGTAACTATGAAAAGTGCCCAGAAGAGTATGTTAGACCAATAGTGCTTGCTTATAAGCATTTTGATGTTCTTAAAGATATTAGAATATAAATAATTGTAGGAAGTCTGGTGATAGCATGAATAATAAAGTAGAAGAGATGACCTCTTATTTCAGAGGTGCAGTAGCGGCTCAAGTCAACAGAACTATGGATTTCAAAGATGGAGGCTACTATTATTTTACCTTTGATGAGCTGATTAACGGTAAAATTGATGAAGAAATTTTCAAGGGATTGGTATCTTCAGATGCTTTTCATAATAACAAGGACAGTATAAGTGTTATTATAGCAGCCAAGACCATTAGGACCATATTTGATACTCAGGTAAAGAAAAGCAGCACTACAGAAGATCTGACAGGTATTTACTTTATTCCCGCGTACTTAAAATCTGATGGAACACTCAACTATTCTGAGAATAAGCTTCCATGGATTCCAAGGGAGTACTTGGCACCAATGATTGAACCACGCATATCTTTAGGAGATTATAAAGATTTTGATCAATATATGAGTGATAATATAGGCCGTATTTATAAAATCAAAACCTGGAAAGATTATATAAGCTTTGCAAAAGACTTATATGAATATGTAACAAAGGGTAAATTTAATGAAAATAAGATATGCGAAACTGAATTAGAAACAAATGTTTATATTTTTAAGGATGATACCGTTAATGCAACTAAGTCTCTTATAAAATTATATGACAGCTTACTTAATGAATATGAAGGATCAAAACTATACGAGAATTTCATAGATTTAGAATACAAAGACATATCCCCGCTTATACCAAATAACATAGATGACATGGCTGAGCATTGCGGGCAGATGGGTGGAGAGTTTCCGCTGTCGGATTCACAAAGGGAAAGTTTGAATCATTTTAACCATATGGCACCAGGAGAGATCCTTGCAGTAAATGGCCCTCCAGGCACGGGAAAAACAACTTTACTGCAGACAATAGTTGCAAATATGTATGTTGCGAGAGCTTTAAAAGGAGAAAAGCCTCCGGTTATTGCAGCAACATCTACAAATAATCAAGCAGTTACAAATATAATAGAATCCTTTGGAAAGATAAAAAGAATTGGATATGATAATCTTGAGCAAAGGTGGATCGAAGGAGTTAGCAGCTTTGCACTATATTTTGCTTCTTCCAGAACTGAAAACAATGCTAACGATAAAGGCTATCACTACACTATCTCAAAAGGAGATAACTTTATAGCCGAAGTTGAAAGTAAAGATAATGTTGAAATGTCGAAGATTAAGCTGTTAGAAAACTGCAGCAGCTTTTTTAAGGAGCCTTTTACAACTGTCAAACAGTGTGAGGACAAGCTGCATGATACATTATGCAGGGTAAATGAAGTACGTAACAACCTGTTGAATACATTCCAAAGGTTTGATGAATTGGGATTGACAAATAAAAGTATTGAAGGTTACTTGGCTGGTTTAAAATCCGATTTAGAAGCTTTGGAGCATAAGATAATTCAGAATAAAAACAGAGCTGCAGCCTGGAATAAACATTTTGAAAATATACCATTACTATTTAGGCTTCTGAAATTCCTAAAAGCTTTTAAAAGAAAGTTAGAGATAAGAAATAGATTGTTTTTAGAAACAGAAGAGACTTTTCTAAATGAATATATGAGCTTAGATGACATTATGGAAAAGTATAGCTTCATTATAAAGGAAACTATGGCTGAGGCTGAAATAATAAAAAGAAAATATAATGAAGTTAATAATCTAAAGCTTTATTATGATGATAATATGGCATCTTTAGATTGCATGAATATTGATATTCTAAAGAATGAAAAAGATAAAGAGATTAACGGCCTTGACAATGCAAATAAGATATTGGATAGGACATTGAGATATATACAATTTTGGCTGGCAGTGCATTACTATGAATGCCGTTGGGCTGGAGGAGAAGACAGTTTATCTGAAAAGCAGAGGAAATCTAATCTTACAGACGTGCTGCCTAAGCTTCACAATAGGCTGAGTATGATTACGCCATGTTACGTTATGACTTTATATCAGCTGCCAAAGAATTTTACTACTTATGATGGACAAGAACATTTCATGTATAATTACATAGATTTGTTAATTGTAGATGAGGCTGGACAGGTTTCCCCGGAAATTGCAGCGGGATGTTTTTCACTAGCCAAAAAGGCTTTAGTTGTTGGTGATATTAACCAGATTGAACCCGTATGGAGTGTTAGTGAGGCTTTAGATAAAGCATTAGCCATTGAGAATAAGGTCATTTCAGATAAAAAGGAATTCAAGATACTTAAGGAATTAGGGATAAATTCATCAAGCTCCAGTGTAATGGCTGCTGCAGCAAAAAGCTGCAAGTATTCCAAATTCGATGATAGAGGTCTATTCTTGAGTGAGCACAGACGCTGCTATAATGAGATTATTGCTTACTGTAACAGGTTAGTCTATAAGGGAAACTTGGAACCTTTGCGGGGTAAAGGAGCAGGGGATAGCAAGTATATGCTGAAAGATATACCTCATATGGGTCACAAACAAGTTTCTACTGAATATTCTGCAAGACGGGGCAGCAGCAGGTACAATAGAAATGAAGCGAAAGAAATTGCCCAATGGCTAAATGATAATTTTGAGAAAATATCAAATGCCTATCCAAAGGAAAACCCCAATAATTTGATAGGGATCATTACACCATTTAAAGAACAAGTCAGATGCATTAATAATGAGCTAAGAAAAGTTTTGAATCCGGAAGTTTATAAATGTATCAGTGTTGGCACGGTGCACACCTTTCAAGGAGCAGAAAGAAACATCATAATAATGTCTACAGTTTATGGCCAAATGGATGGGTGTTACTTCCTGGACGTAAGCAAAAGTATGCTGAATGTGGCAGTATCAAGAGCAAAAGACAGCTTTTTGGTGTTCGGAGATATTAATTGCCTTTCAAATAGTAATGAAAGTGCAAGCGGATTGTTAAAAAAGTTTGTTGAGAATAGTAAAATATAATTATTCACGGTTTAAGTTTGATCATTTAACTATAATAAATGGATTCAATTAAAAGTCAGATAAATATATTTTACAATAATCTTTCTCTTTAATGGCAAAGAACCGATCAACAATATCGTTTACGAATTTCTCGGCAAGTACATATGTTCTTAATGAATCTTGAACAGATGAGTTACGTTCGTGACGCCATATGAGCGCATTGCTTATAATATTGCTATATTCCGGCAAAAAATCTATAGCCCAATGAGCTGCCGCAAGCTTAGAAACTTGCTCTTCGTTTTTTAATGTATAAAGTGCACGGCATAAAGTTAGAATTGCATAAGCTTGGCTATAGCTGCAATGCTTGCTTGCCTTAATACGTTCCGGAAAGCTGCGTGCATAACCGCAAATTGTTTGAATAAACTGGAATTTCTCTATGTGAGGTATCACTTTGGCCTTATCAATGCCAAAGAGCGTGATGGCATATTCTTGTACACAATACCATTCATCCAGCCACTCAATCCCTGCGTCAATAATATGCAGTGATTCTCCTGGAGAAATATTGTCCATTATATAATTAGTATTTGCTTCACAATCATATATCATTGTATTGTAATAAAAGAAGGAGGCGAACTAATTATTTAAAAACACTTTATCTTTTTTGATTGTAAACTACTGAACATTGTAAGCAAAGACCATTTTTATCCACTTCAAGTGGTCTAAAGTATTTACGGATATTATATGCGCCAATAGAGTATTCTCCTCCAACGTGTTCAGGCATTTCAGGTTTATATCCTTTACTATGACATATTGGACACTCATTTATCCATTTTAAAAATTCTGGATACATCTTTAGATAAAGTTCGCTATCATTTTTATGTATCATTATTTATACCTCAACCATCTTAAAACTTATTTTATTTCGTCTATCTTACGAAGAAGAATCAATATACAAGCAATATTATACCATATAATTACAGTGCATCTAAACAGAAGGAATAAATAGACCTGCAAACTTCAAAATCATATTTAATTTGGTTGATATAAAGACTTTCCAGCAATGAATATTGCAGCGCTTACCGAAGGTTCTATTCGTTTGAATAAACATAAACCTCTGACTGCCACTTATCAACCCATCCATCATATACAAACCCCAACTTAAGCAACAAATTTTTTGAAGGTGTATTTTCTTTTTCTGTCATGGCTACTATTTCACAATTAGAATAGCATTCTTTTAGCTTTAGTAATAAGGCTTTCAAAACCTCGGTTATATATCCTTTTCGAGAATAACTTGGATTTATAGAATATCCAATTGAAATAGTTTTATCTTTTCTTGAAAGATACACATCTCCTAAAAGATAATCCGTGGTTTTATCCGCAATAGCAAGCTGCATGCCCTTATCCATATCTAAAGGTACTAATAAGGCTTCTCTATATTCGTCTTTAGTTAAATTTTTAAAACCTTGATAGTTCATCCACTCTTCATTGTTTCTATATGCCATAAATGACTCTAAATCTTTTTCTTCAAAAGCTCTTAATATACATCTATTAGTTTCAAGCACTAAAACACCCCATTTAGTTTTTTTATAAATAATTCTTGCTATGCTATATTTTGCAAAGATTAATAAATATACCAACAATATTATACCATTACATAACAGTAGTCTAAACAGATTTTCTTTTTGATAAATTTTTAGCATTTCAAATTCTTTTTCCGTTCTAGCTCCTTGCAAAATTTCCCGGAAAATAAAATCATTTAAACTGATTTTCTTGTGCTTTCCTTGGACAATATCATTGCTTCTTCTACTAAACTAGCATTCGATAAAAAAATATTTTTTTTAAAACCGTAAATGTTCCCTCAAACTGTATATTTATTATTATAGGGATATTTTTTTATAGAGTGAAAATGAATATTAGGGAGGAAATAACAATGACAATAACAAAGAAAATCCAAGTGAAATTTTGGCAGGATGATTTTGTTCTTGAACTAACACCGGAGGAAAGA
>JAEZDX010000342.1 GCA_023417975.1 Bacillota bacterium | reverse complement strand
GAATAAAACACTATAATAGTGGCAAAAAACCCCGTCAATATTCCCCAAACATTAGTAATAACACTTTGAATTTTATCGCCAGCTCCGTCGACGGCCATAGTATATTTATTGTAGAATTCAGCATCTTCAAAGCAGCTTAGTTCTACATTTCTAGCTTTTTGATACAGTTTTTTATAGAGACCTGCATAAATCTTTGTTCCCACTAAGGGAAAGGTAATATTGTTTACATAGCTTCTATAGAGACCGATTAAGGTAAAGCTGAAACCGCAAACTAAAATAAAAATCAATATACTGTTAAAACTCATTTTTTTCTCAAATGCATTGATAATATACCTCATAAAAACAGCACTATAAAATACCCACTCAAAATATCCTAGAATAGATAGTATAAGTGAGTGTATTATTGCGCTTTTATTAATTCCCCATGCCAGTTTCATAGCATAAATATTATTTTTTACAGATGTTATATTCGATATTTCTTTCTGTTTTTTTTTCAAATTAATTCCCCCTAACTGCCTAGCTGCTTTCATAAGATTTAAGTAATTTTAAATATATAATTAGTGCCAGCATTTTCTTATTCTACAAAAACAACCAAATATCCTTTTATTGCTACTAATACATAGAAAATAGAAATTTGATATGAGAATAAATATAGGGTATTATAGTAAATAATGTTAAATATATAAATTGTTTAAGGAGTGAAATATTCATGAAAAGAAAGACATTTATGGCAATTGCCGCAGCCGCTGCTGCAGGGTATTTTATAATCAAAGATAAGTTACATAATGATATGATTAAAAGGATAGTAAATACGGACGTATTTAAAGAATATAAACCCAATGAAAGTGAAAATTTCAATGAGGAAGATAAATAAATTAATATGACTTAGTAAAATAAAAATGTGGAATAATAAATGCAACATAATATAGCATGGAGGTGTATTCCATGGAAGTTGCAATTATTGGTGCCGGTATTTCCGGATTAGCATGTGCAATTACATTGGAAAGGTATGGAATTGAACCTGCAATTTTTGAGAAAAGAAGTTGTGTGGGAGATAGGTTCATTAATGCTGAGGCAATGTTTCATATATTAAATCGTCCAGTGAAAGACAGTCTGCCATACGTATCAGCAAAATTTGGTATCTCTTTAGAGCCCATAGATGAAGTAACTGAGCTGGTTATCCATTCAAAGAATAAGGTTGGTCATATAAATGGTAAAATAGGATATACAAATTTAAGAGGCAGGCACAATAATTCATATGAAGTCCAGCTGGAAAAACAAGTGAAGAGTCCAATATATTATAATTCCAATGAAAGTTTTGCACAGCTGTACAGTAATTATGACAAGGTCATAATTGCAGCAGGAGAGGGTGAATATTCCTGCTATATGGGGAATTATAGAAGTGACCTTGCTTGCACTATAAAGGGAGCAACAGTAAAGGGCAGTTTTGACAGCAAAACACCGCACGTTTGGTTTAACTATGAAATAATCCCTAAAGGCTATGCTTGGGTTATACCCTTTAACGATGAGGAAGCTCATATAGTTATTGCCTACCCCGAGTATCCGGAAAATATTAAGCTAGATCTTCAAAATATGTGGAATAGCTTTTATGATTTGGCAAGTAGAGACTTGAAGCAGAATTTTATAATTACGGATGAATTTGAGATAAAGAAATATTTGATGGGAATATGTAACAAACCTAAAATAGATAATGCCTATTTTATTGGTAATTGCTTTGGTACAATATCCCCGGGATTGGGCTTTGGACAGTTTGCAGCTATACTTACAGGTGTATATGCCGCTTATGATATATGCGGAAAAGGTAAGTATGAAAAATTAGTTAAGCATATGTACGGAAATTATTCCAATTCTCTGACTTTGAGAAAGTACCTTGAGAATTTAAATGATAAGGATTTGGACTTCGCAATTTCGTGCTTGGATAAAGCGTTGCTAAGTAAGTTAACGGATAGGTTGTGCGGAACAAAATGCGCCATTGATGTACTAAAGTATATTACTCCAATATTTAATATATCCAATTACTTTAAAAGCAAGAGACATGATAATGATACGAATTCATAATGGGTATACCTTTCTTGATACCTCTAAATTCCTGACATACAGCTGTCAGGAATTAGTTGGTACAATTGTTATATATTCAATATATAGGAGGCGATGTTATGGAGTTGAAAAGTTGGAATGAAGAGCTGAAGCATTTACGTGAGATAATTTTTAAAGAAGATAATATTGAAGAGAGCAAGAAGCTTTGCCTAAGTTTACATTCTATGGTACATTCATCAGTTATGTCAGGTGTGGACAAGAAAACCTTTGAAGATGAATTGTGGGAAGGACTGGATGAAGATACTATTAGGACGGCAGTAAATTCGAACGGCCGAACTATTGCATACGGAATATGGCATTCAACAAGAATCGAAGATATAACAATGAATATACTGGTTGCCGGAGATGAACAGGTATTTGATACTGGGAAGTGGAAGGAGAAAATTAATTCTTCTATTGTTGATACGGGAAATTCTATGACAAAAGATGATATTTTAGAATTCAGTAAAAACATTAATATCCAAGAACTAAAGAACTATAGGGTTGAGGTAGGCAGAAAGACTGACAACATCATAAAAAAACTTACATATAAAGACATGAAGAGAAAATTTGAGAAGCATAAGCTGCAGCATATACTTGATATAGGTGCAGTTTTAGATTTGGATGCCTCCAGGTGGCTTATAGACTTTTGGGGAAACAAAAACGTTGCAGGGATAATATTGATGCCTGCTACAAGGCATCATGTAGTTCATATAAATGAGTCTTTAAGTGCGAAAAAGAAAGGGAGAAAGATACAGTAGAGTTTATTGAATGTGAAAAGAATAAGAATTTAAGTTGTTGTAACGATACCGTAAAATATGGTATAATTACAATAAATAAGGTGATACCTATGGTTAATATATTAGGTGGAGTTTTATTTGTGCTCTTCAGCGAATTATTAAGTTAATAAAAATTCGGATTTTTGATTTTCATGTGGAACCTATGGTTCCTTTTTTATTACTTTATAGATATGAATGGTATAGCATAGAGTTTTTTTAGAATTCAATAGATGAATTGGAGGTAAAAATGAAAGACCATATTAAAAATTATTTAGATAACTTCGAGGATGAAACAAAGCAAAGATTTTCTATTATTCATGAACTTATTTATGAAAGTGCAGTTGGAAATGTTAAAGAAAAGTTATGGGCTAAAATACCGTCCTATTACGTGGAAGATAATTTTGTCAGAATTATTCCTTTTAAAGATCATATTAATATTGAAGCAAAAGCAGTATTGTCACATAGAAATGAGTTAACTGAATATAAAATAACTCCAAAAGGTATGTTGCAAATTTACCATAAGCAGCAGGTGCCTAGTGAGTCATTAAAAGTAATTTTTAAAGAAAGCCTTGGGTGAAGATAAAGAAAGGAGGAAGCAATTGTGAGTATGCTCAACCCTACTATTTCATTTTCAATAATTGAATCAGTTCTTAGAATATTCTCCTATATAGCATGTAAGGCGGTACAGGCACTAAATACATATATTAACAAGAATTCAAGATAATCAGTGTTTATTATAATTTAGGAGGAAAGG
>JAEZDX010000338.1 GCA_023417975.1 Bacillota bacterium | reverse complement strand
ACCAATGATACAGCAATCAAACTTTATGAAAATTATGCTAAGCATATGCCTATTTTCGATTTTCACTGCCATCTTAATCCCGAAGAAATATTGCTCAATAAAAAATTCAAAAACATCACTGAGCTGTGGCTTGGCGGAGACCATTACAAATGGAGAGCAATGCGAAGTAACGGTGTTGAAGAAAAGTATATCACCGGTGATGCAGATGATAAGGACAAGTTTTTTAAATGGGCTGAAACCCTTCCCTTTTGTATAGGAAATCCGCTATATGTATGGACCCATTTAGAGCTGAAACGCTATTTCGGTATCGATAAGCTTTTAGGACCTGATACTGCGGAAGAGATATGGAATACCTGTAATGAATTGCTTCAAAAGGACGAATTTACGGCAAAAGAGCTTATTAAAAAATCTAAAGTAACGGCTCTGTGCACTACGGATGATCCTGCGGACAGCCTTAACAGCCATATTGAGCTTTCCAAGGACACTTCCTTTGATGTGAAGGTATTACCTACCTTCAGACCGGATAAGGCACTTTACATTGAAAGAGCTGGCTTTAGTGCTTGGTTAGAGAAACTTGAGAAAGTAGTTGGTTATAAAATTGATTGCTATGCTGCTTTAAAAAAAGCTTTGACGGAAAGAATTGAGTTCTTCAATGAGCTAGGCTGTCGTGTATCCGATCATTCACTGGAACCGCTTGCTTATGTTAATGCATCCGATATTGAAGCTTCAGCTATTTTTGATAAAACTATAAACGGAGCTCCAATATCTGAAAGTGAAGCTATATTATATAAATCAAACCTTATGATTTTCCTTGGTAAGCAGTATCATGCTCATGGCTGGGCAATGCAGCTGCATATGGGCGCTCAAAGAAATAATAATAAAAAGATGTTTAGCAAGCTCGGTGTAGATTCAGGTTTTGATGCCATGGGTGATAATCAGATTACTGCTGCACTGGCAGCACTGCTGAATGAATTAAACGAAACGGAAGAACTTCCGAAAACCGTTGTATATTCCTTGAACCAAAAGGATAATGACGCTATTATGTCTATAATCGGCTGCTTTCAGAATTCAGAAGCTGCAGGAAAAATACAGCTTGGTTCCGCTTGGTGGCTTAATGATAATAGACAAGGTATGATTAATCAGCTTACAGCTCTTGCAAATCAAGGGCTTCTTGGAAGATTTATCGGTATGCTTACCGACTCCAGAAGCTTTGTTTCCTACACAAGACATGAATATTTCAGACGTATTTTGTGTAATCTTCTCGGAGCATGGGCTGAGGACGGAGATATACCTTGCGATATAGCTTTACTTGGACGTACTGTACAAAATATATGCTATAACAATGCAATTACATATTTCCTATAAAATATAAATAAGGCTCTCAACTGTGCTTTTGCAATAGTTGAGAGCCTTATTTAGCTGCGTAAGTTTATCCGCTTATAAATGAACGATATCTCAGCGGATGGATTCCTGTAACCTTTTTAAATACTTTACTAAAATAAGATGCATCCTCATAACCCACCATTTCCGATACTTGCTGAATAAGCAATTCGGTATCCTTCAGCAGCTCCTTTGCCCTATCTATCCTTATACCTGTGAGGTAATCAGTGACTGTAACCCCTGTTTCCTTTTTAAATATGAGGCTTATATAATTGGGTGACAGGTACACCATTTGTGCAATTTTATTTACGCTTATGTCTGTCATATACGTCTTGCATATTATGGCTTTTATATCTGAAACTACCTTATCATTTTTACTTTTGTGTTTCTTTGAAAAATACTGTGCCATTTTCTTTAAAAGCCCTATCATATACTCTTCTAAGGCAAAGATGTTTTCAATATTTTGTACTCTATCCAATACTTTTATTCTGTCACTTAGTATTCCATCTCCATCATCACCTGCTCCAAATACTACTCTTGAACAAATCAATATAATTTCCGAGCATATACTCTGTACATATTCCATCTTGTAATTATTACTATTTTTCAGTTTGTGAAAAGCTTCTGTTATTAGTGTCGCTGTCTCTGATATATCTCCCACTTTAATGGCATTGGTAAGCTTTGTTTCCGTATCGTAAAAATCCAAATGCTCAACCTCATTATTGTTTTCATTTATATCCGCAGTGCTTATAACGGAGCCTTTTCCTGTATAGAACCTGTACTGAAGGGCATTTAAGCCGTCTTTGTACGCTCTTGGAATATCCATTATATTGCTAACGGTTCTGCTTACTCCTACGGAAACAGATATACTCAAAAGTTTATTTAATTCCGAAATTACACTCTCAAATATATCATTAAGAGTATTATCATCCTTTTCATCCCAATTAAAAATCGTTATAAATTGATTTTCACTCATACAAAAGCTTATTCCCTTTGTATGAGCTCTTATTATCTCATCCATAACGTTAGTTATTGCAAAGTTCAACAGCTGCTTATCTTTCTCTATATAGGTCTCTTTAATTATATTGTAATCATCGATTGCCGCTGCAGCCACAATAAGCTGATTTTTTGAGTTGAAAGGGTTGCTGAAGTACTCCAGCTTTTCCTCTATCTCTTCGGCGCTGCTGAAGGAACCGAGCAGCAAGCTGCTTAAAAACTTTTCACTGGCCGCAGCTATATTTTCCTTTAACTGCTCTCTTAACTTCTGAAGTCTTTCCTTGTTGTTCTTCTCCAAAGATATTTTATTCGTAACCTTTTTTACAACATCCCTAAGTTCTTTAACCTCCAGGGGCTTTAGTATATACCCCTCAGCACTTACATCTACTGCGGATTTGGCATAGCTAAAATCCTGAAGGCTGCTGAAAATGATAACCTTCACTTCAATATTGTCCTTCTTAAGCCTTCTCGCCACTTCCAATCCATCCATAAAGGGCATTCTAATATCTGTAAATAATATATCCGGCTTGTTTAGTCTGCAAAGTTCATAAGCTTCTCTTCCTTCAGCTGCCTCTGCTATAATTTCAATATCATACTCCTGCCATGGAATTATACTCCTTATACCTTCTCTGACAAGTGCTTCATCGTCAGCTATTATCATCCTCAGCATTGGCTTCCTCCATTTCTGTTATTATCTTCAAGCTTACTATTGCAGTAACCCCTCCATCCTTATTACGGCAATACTTTATCCCATATTGTTCTCCGCAAAAATGCTTTATTCTGTCGTTTACATTTCTAATACCAAGTGATTTTGAGGCTATTGTATTATCAACCAGCATGTCATTAAGTTTATCTATATCCGCACCTACCCCATTGTCCCATACCATTATTTCAATTTCGTCATTTACAATTTTACCTATGATAGTAACAAGCCCTGAAGAATCGCTCTCCTCAATACCGTGTATTATAGCATTCTCAACCAAGGGCTGTAATATAAGCTTTACTGTATAACAGTTATTAAGCTCCGGTTGAAACTCTATAAAATAGTCAAGTTTTTCATTAAATCTTGCCCTTTGAATTTGAAGGTAGCTTTCTACCTGAGCTTTTTCATCCGCCATTGTAATAATATTTTTTCCGTTATTCAAACTATACCTGAAGAAGTTCGACAGATTCTTTACCATAAGACTTATATCTTCCACATTATGCTTAATTGCCAGCCAGTTAATAGAATCAAGAGTATTGTATAGAAAATGGGAATTAATTTGTGCCAGCAGCGCTTTTAGCTCTGCATCCTTCATTTTCAGTTCAGCTTTGTTCTTCTGTAATTCCGTTATGTAAAGTTTGTCTATAAGTTCATTTATTTGTCTCATCATATCTTTGTATTGATCCACCAGAAAAGAGAATTCATCCTTTCTCTTATATATTAGGTGAATTTTAAAATTACCGTTTTTCACTGTAGACATTGACTTTACAAGCTGTGTTATAGGCCGTGAAAAATCTTCCGATAGAAATAGTGCAGCTATAATTGACAAAATCGTACATGCTAAAATCACTATGCCCATAACCTGTCTGAAGGAGGCCATTTCTGAGCTAATCTCACTTACAGGTGAAACGGAGACAATATTCCACTTAAGCTTATCTATATGTTTTACGGAAACAAGCGTATTCACCCCGTCAATTTTTTGAGTGTTTGAGTGAAATGAATCCTTCTGGCCTGATAAAGAAATATCACTGTTATTTATAATATTGTTTATCACATCGTTTCCTTTTGTAATAAGCTCTCCTTTGTCATCAATGATGAAAACACTGCTTCCCGGTGATATTTTCGATTTTGACAATATATCATCAAAATAGGCTGTTTCCATATCTATAGTTAAGAGAGCTGCATATGAATTGCTCACATCATCCGTTCTGTATAGTCTCCTTGCTATCTTTATAGTGTCCACATTGCCGTTCACAGTACTTACACGGTCTATGCCTGCAATTGTAAATGCGTCTTTCGGAAGTGCTTTGTACCAATCCGAATTACTAATTACACCTATATCATAAATTTTGTCTGAGATGTTATATTGGTTATATTCCGGTCTGTTAAGCATATAGATTCTCGGAAACAAAGTGTTTTTATTCACAAAGGAGGAATCGAACAAATAATAGTCGTCAAGAATTATATTTAATTCATTCATCTCCTCAATTATGTTTACGGTACTCTTATCATGTCTTGAGGATATTATATCCAACAGCTTGGAATTATACGTTATCAAGGTGGATATGTCGTATATGATCTCAAATTTCTGCATAGCTATTTCTGAGATTGTATTCAAATTTTTCTCCACGGACAGATTTACTTTTTTTGTAATAATGTTTTTAGACCTGTTATAAATAGTCACAGATATGATAGAAGTAGGTATGAAAATAGATAATATAAAATATATAATCAATCTTTTTCTTATACTTAATCCATAATAAGCTGCTTTGATTTTACTCTTCTTAAACAAATCAAGAATCACTTTTTCTCAGCTCCTTAAATAATTATATTATTTATTATTCTCATGCTAATTCTATATCATTTTTCGCGCTAATTCTACAATATTCCCGGCATTCTATAAAACACTTTTTTAATAAAATTCTCAGCTATAATATATTGGGCTTCTGCATTAGGATGAAGCTTATCCGGAAGATGCTGTGAGTTATCTTCTCCCAGTATTTCAAGTCCGCTTAAATAATATATGTTTGTATCACCATAACCTTTAAAGCTATTTACTATGCCCTCTAAAATTTCTCTCATTTCGGAAAGACTTAATCCACAGGGACCTTGTTCATTTTCTCTTGGGCCGCAGTATATTGGGGATATTACGGTCATAGGCGTATAGGGATGCTTCTCCCTTATTTGCTTTATTAGGCCTATAACACAGGGTGCAAACATTCTTTTTGTCTGTAAGCCCGGGTATGCATTTATGCCCAGCTTTAAAGTTATATAATCCGCAGGCAATTCACTTATCTGCATGCCAATCATAGGATCAAATACGCACTCTCCGGATAAGCCCAGGTTTGTAAGGTGCTGGTTTAATTGTTGAGCGGTCATAGCAGCCCAAGTTTTTGACGGTGAAGAAGCAGCATTGGATTGAGTTATGGAACTGCCGTAATGTATCCAACGCTTCTTTTTATTTAAAACTTTTGATATTGTTGCTCCATTATCTACATAAATCCGTTTAAGCTTAAAACTCTGATTTTGCTTAAGCCATATTTCTACACCCTTCAAGCTTGAGCTTAACCCCTCAACTTTTATAGGTGATAAATCCATTACTTTGACCTGTCTATTAAACTCTCCATCAATAAATATATCAAGCAGCATAGGACCATCCGCCTCTTCTGCCTCATCAAGCCCTGACAGCTCAATCACAATATTTTCAGAATCTGTTTTAAAACAAAGCCTAACTCCTGAACAAAATCTTCCTACTCTATCTTTTATAACGGGAAACAGTTCCTTTTCTTTAAAGTGAATTCTCCAGGGCATACAGTATTCTTCGTTAACTTCCGTGGATACCGCACCTTCGAAGGAAAATACATTATCTAAAAAAGTGTAACTGTCCATATTATCAAAATTACTCATAATATCAGTACCTTTCTTTATTTAATAAGCAAATGAAAACTTAACATGCACAAAAAGATATGTAGTATTATTCTTATACTCATATCTTTTTATGTGTAGTCAAATTAAAGGCTTCCATGCTCAATAAAATTTATTTGGAACTTGTACATAAACTGATTAAGTCATTAACATCTGCTGTGGCAACACATTCAACCGTATCTGCAGCGCCATAATATATTTTAACCTCTCCGCTGTCTTCCAATATCATGCCGCCTGGGAAAATAACATCATTTCTGAAACCGTCTCTTTCATACTTAACTTCAGGTGCAATAAGTGGCTGCTTACTCATGCCTATT